>PFGS01000215.1 GCA_002783525.1 Ignavibacteriales bacterium CG12_big_fil_rev_8_21_14_0_65_30_8
AGTTTACTTTGGCTCGTATAGCTGGTGTTGATTTACCTAAAAATAAAAAAGTACTTTTTGGACTGCAATATATTTTCGGTATTGGTAAAACAGTTTCATCTTTAGTTTGTGAAAAAGCTAAAATTGATCCTGATAAAAAAGTTGCCGATTTAACTGAAGAAGAAGTAGCACAAATCAGAGCAGTACTTCAAGCTGATTATAAAGTTGAAGGTGCATTGCGTTCAGATGTACAACAACATATAAAAAGACTAATGGATATTGGTACTTACAGAGGAATTAGACATAGAAGAGGTTTACCTGTAAGAGGACAAAGGACTCGTACTAATTCACGTACAAGAAAAGGTAAGAAGAAAACGGTTGCAGGTAAAAAGAAAGCACCTACTAAGAAATAATATTTGATTCATCGGAGGCAGACATTTGGCTAAGATAACTAAAAGAACAAAAAAGAGATCGCAGGTTGATGCAAGCGGTGTTGCACATATAAAAGCAACATTTAATAATGTTATGGTTACAATAACAGATATTTATGGTAACACAATTTCATGGTCATCGGCTGGTAAAAATGGATTTAAAGGATCCAGAAAAAACACACCATTTGCTGCTCAGGTTTCAGCACAGGCTGCAGCTAAGGAAGCATATGACCTTGGTTTAAGAAGAGTAGAAGTTTTTGTTAAAGGTCCGGGTTCCGGCAGAGAAGCTGCAATAAGAGCTTTAAACACTGCAGGGTTGATTGTTAGTTCTATTAAAGATATTACGCCAATACCACATAATGGCTGCAGACCACCTAAGAAAAGAAGAGTATAATATATTTTTGGAGATTTAAATTAATGGCAAGATATAAAGATTCAGTATGCAAATTATGTAGAAGAGAGAAGGAAAAACTCTTTTTAAAAGGTCAAAAATGTTTTACTGAAAAATGTCCTATTGAAAATAAAAATTATCCACCGGGACAACATGGTGTTTCTAGAAGAACCAAAATTTCTGAATACGGAATTCAGCTTAGAGAGAAACAAAAAATTAAAAGAATTTATGGGTTGCTCGAAACACAATTCAGAAATTATTTTCATAAAGCGAATAAACAAAAAGGTATAACAGGTGAAAACCTTGTTAAATTATTAGAAAGAAGATTGGACAATGTTGTTTTTAGATTAGGATTTGCTTCTTCAAGAAAACAAGCTAGACAATTAATAAGACACAGACATTTATCTGTAAATAATGGAATTGTAGATATTCCATCATATATTGTTTCACCAGGCGATATTGTTCAGATAAGAGAGAAAAGTAAAAAGTTAGATGCTATTCACGATTCATTAAAAAGAATTAAGGACAGCACATATTCCTGGTTATCTGTTGATAAAGCTGCGTTGGCGGGAACATTTGTACAAATACCCGAAAGAGAAGAAGTACCGCTTAACGCTAATGAACAATTAGTTGTTGAGTTATATTCAAAGTAAAATAAATTTTTTAGATTATTGTTAAAGGATTAATAAATGAGTGCTACAAGTTTAAGAATGCCCGATTTAGTAGTTTTAGATGAGGCAAGTTATACAAATACATACGGAAAATTTTCTCTTCAACCTTTAGAAAGAGGTTATGGAGTAACTCTTGGAAATTCATTAAGAAGAGTACTGATATCTTCATTACCCGGAGCTGCAATTACTTCTGTAAAATTTACAGGAGTTTTACATGAATTTACAACTATTGAAGGTGTTGTAGAAGATGTTTCTGAAATAATCTTGAATCTAAAACAAGTTAGGCTCAAATTATTAGAGAAAAAACCTGAAACCATAAAATTTTCTTTTGATGGAGCAGTTGAATTTACTGCAGCGGATATTCAAAAAAGCAGTCAGGAGATTGAAATATTAAATCCTGAATTACACATTGCTACATTAAACAAAGAAGCAAAATTTGATGTTGAATTAACTGTAGGAAAAGGATTTGGTTATGTGCCTGCAATTCAAAACACTGTTTCAGAACAATCGATTGGTGTAATTCCAATAGATTCTATTTTTACACCTGTAACAAATGTAAAATATGAAATTGAAAATGTAAGAATAGGTGACAGAAATGATTTTGAAAAATTAGTACTTGAAGTTGAGACTGATGGTTCTATTACTCCTGAAGATGGACTTACAGAAGCAGCAAAAATTTTAAGAGAACATATTCAATTATTTATAAATTTTGATATTGATCAGGAAGAAGAACAGACAGTAAGTAAAAAAGACAGCGAGAAAGAAAGAATCAAAAAAATTCTTCTTACAAATGTTGATGATCTAGAATTAAGCGTTCGTTCACACAATTGCTTAAAATCTGCAGATATAAATATCTTGGGAGATCTGGTAAGAAAAGACGAATCAGAAATGTTAAAGTTTAGAAATTTTGGAAGAAAATCATTAGCAGAATTAACTGAAATTGTTGAAAATTTTGGGTTGGAATTTGGAATGGATGTTGATAGTTATATAAATGATGAAGTTGAATCTAAATAAATATTGAAAAAAGGTTGAGTAATGAGACACAGAGTTAGAGGAAGGAAATTAAGTAGAACAGCAAGTCACAGAGCAGCGTTATTAAATTCACTTGCTACTTCTTTATTAAAATATAAAAGAATTAAAACAACATTAGCAAAAGCTAAAGAAACAAGAAGTTATGTTGAAACCTTAATCACAAAAGCAAAAAAAGGTGATCTGCATAACCATAGACAAATAATGAGCGTTATTAATGACAAAGAAGTTGTTAAAGAATTATTTGCTGAAATTGTTGCTAAAGTTGGTGATAGACCTGGTGGTTATACAAGAGTAGTTAAACTTGGTTCACGCAAAGGCGATGCTGCCCAAATGGCTATATTAGAACTAGTTGACTACAATGAAATTGTTAACAAAGCAGCCGAAGAGAAAAAAGATGTTAAAGATGAAAAGTTAAGTAAAAAAGAGAAAGCCGAAAAAGAAAAAGTTCAAGATGAAGAAAATGTTGACAAAAAAGAAACTAAAGAGAAAAAAGAAAAAGGGCAAAAAAAAGCTAAAGTAGTAAGTGAAGAAAATGTAGAAGAAGCTAAGTCAAAAAAAAGTAAATAAAATTTAAATAATTAACATTTTAAAAGAGTAACCGGTAATACCTGTTGCTCTTTTTTTTTCTATGTTCAAAAAATTAGAATTTTTAAGATCAGCATACACAGTTAACCAGTTTGATAAAACTGATTTACCCGAAGTAATATTTTGCGGAAGATCTAATGTTGGGAAATCATCTTTAATAAATACACTATTAAACAGAAAAAAATTTGCCAAAATAAGTTCAACACCTGGTAAAACTCGCTCTATTAATTATTACTTGATTGATGAACAATTCAAGCTTGTTGACCTTCCTGGTTACGGTTACGCAAAAACAAGTATTGCAGAAAGAGAAAAATGGGCAAAATTAGTACAGGACTATTTAAGTAATTCGGATTTTGTCGATCTTGCATTTCACCTGATTGACAGCCGCCATAAACCAACAGAACTTGACGATAAATTAAATTTGTTGTTAAAATCATCATCTATTTCATATATTGTAATATTAAATAAGGTTGATAAGTTAAATCAGTCACAACTAGCTGAAACAAAAAGAAGAATTGTAAAACATTATCCTGAATTAAAATTTGGAGAAAATTTGTTTGTATTTTCTTCTATTACAAAAAATGGCCGTAAAGAATTAATGAGCTTATTAAACAAATTATTTTATAGCTCATAATATTCATTTAAATTTTATTGGTTGATATTATAATTGAGTAAAACTATATTTAATTCTTATTTTGTTTAAAAAGAAGTTATAAATGGATAGAATTCAGCGCAAAAGGATATTGATCTTTCTTCTGGTACCTATTTTAGCTGTATCCTTGTTTTTAACAAATGACTTAATAATAAGAATAATTGCAGCATCTTTAATTGTGGTATATGTAGCCTTCATTATTTTTCTTCGTGATTCATCTAAATATACGCCTAACTTTTCCGAGGCATTTGAAGAAGTTCCGGATCATGACAGTACAATCACTCCAAATCATGATGAATCTTTTGAAATAGTTAACAAACCTGAAAAGATTGAAGTAATTACACAAGATACTTATAAACCTGAATTCAAAGCTTCCCGCACTAATTTAAAACCTGCAGATTTAAAAGAAAGATATGAACAAATAGCCAGAGAAGAAACCCCAAAAGGTGTAGGTCACGACGGGCAATTTTCATTTGCTCTTGAAAAAATATTAACCGTACTAAAAGAAGCATACGAAGCACATACAGCTATATTCTTTTGGTACAATAAAGAAGATGAAAAATTATCTGTTGAAAAATATGTGTCAAGTTCAACACAAATTGCCAATAGAAAATTTGATATCGAAGATGATATTTTAAGTAAGATTATACAGAAGGGTGAACCGGAACACCTTACCCATATATCAAACACTGCTGAAGCTGATGTTATAAGATATTATGATTCATCAGTAGGAATAAAAAGTTTTGTAGGTGTACCGCTTTTTTATGGAAATTCACTCATTGCAATTTTGGCTCTAGATTCTTTATCAGAAGATGTTTTTGGAATTGAAACTATATATGCTCTGGGAAGTTTTGTCAGGGTAATAACAATTTTAATTACTATTTTTGAAGAAAAATACTCTGATACCATTTCACAAAAAAGACTTGATGGAATATTAAAATTAATTTCTCCTGAAAAGCCAATTCAAAATTCTGATGATGTTTTAATTGCACTTCAAAACACATTAGATTCTTTTATTAAGTGGGATTCTTTTGCATTAATATTATTTAATCCTATTGAAAAGAAATTCAGAGTTAAAAGAATTACAAATAAAACTTCGTTAAAATATATAGGTGAAGGACTTGAAGTTGAATTAACCGGAACTTTAACCGGTAAATCAATTAAAACTGGAATGCCGATAAAAATAGATGATACTTCTACTCAAGAATATGTTAGATATGCGAAAAGAGAAGATATAAATTTTGAGGGCTCTTTTCTTGCTATTCCTATGGTTTATTATGGACAAAATTACGGAGTTCTTTGTTTTGAAAGTCTAAAGAAAAAAATATATACAAACAAAGATCTGCAATTCCTTAAAAAAGCTATAAATATTATTTCTTATTTAATTTATTCTTATTCAACACAATCATTGTTAAAAAGTTATTTAGATGTTGATATTGAAACCAAAGCTTTAAAATTAGAATCATTTAAAGACAGACTTGGCGAAGAAATAATTAAAGCAGAATATGCAAAAACATCCGGTGCAATTGCTATTATAAAAATTGATGATTTTTTAGATCAGGCAAATCTTTTTGAAAATAATCCATTCCCAAAAGTTCTTGAAATAATTTCAGATACAATTGCTAAAGAAATGACACCTCTAAATATATTTGGAAGACTAAGTGAAAGAGAATTTGGAGTTTATTTCTTTAATTCTACAAGCAAGGAAGTTTTTCTTTGGGCTGAAAAATTGAGAGTTAAAATTGCAAGGATTCCTATTTCAGTTGTTTCTAAACAAACCACATACACTGTTTCAATTGGTGTGTCCTCTGCCAACAGTTCTATGGGAATTGATGATATTATTAACAATGCCGAATTAGCTTTACAAAAAGCTTTAGAAAAAGGCGGCAATACTGTAAGAACAACTCATAATTAATCTAATAATGTTATTAATTCAACTCTATTAATAAATATGAATAACTTTTTTATTATTATACTTGATGGTGTTGGAATTGGTGAACTGCCGGATGCCGCTGACTACGGCGACAGGGGAAGTAATACACTTGGTAATATTTCAAAAGTTCTTAATGGAATAAGTTTACCTAATCTTGAAAAAATGGGATTAGGAAACATTGAAAATATTAATGGATTAAATAAAATTGATAATCCTATTGCATCTTTTGGAAAAATGAAAGAAATATCAAAAGGTAAAGATTCAACAACGGGGCATTGGGAAATTTCCGGTTTATTTGTAGATACTGATTTTTCTTATTTCCCAAATGGATTTCCAAAAGATTTAACAGATAAATTTTTAGCTAAAACTAACTGTAAAGGTTTTTTAGGTAATAAAGCTGCATCGGGTACTGAGATTATAAAAGAATTAGGTGATAAGCATGTTGCAACAGGTTATCCTATAATTTATACTTCTGCAGATTCTGTTTTTCAAATTGCTGCCCACGAAGAAATTATTCCTTTAGAAAAATTATATGAAATTTGTAAAGTTACAAGAGAAGAAGTACTAACAGAACCACTACTTGTAGGACGTGTTATTGCAAGACCTTTTTTAGGTGAGAAAGGAAATTATACAAGAACAACTAACAGAAAAGATTTTTCTCTTAATCCACCACAAGATACAATATTAGACATACTTCAAAAAAATAAAATTAATACAGTTGCAATTGGAAAAGTAAATGATCTTTTTAATTACAGAGGAATAAATGTAATTGAAAAAACTAAATCTAATGAAGAAGGATGTCAAAAATTAAGTGAGTATGCCGGTAAAATTAAAAACAGTTTAATATTTGCAAATTTAGTAGATTTTGACGTTTATTTCGGTCATAGAAATAATCCGGAAGGATTCTATAAATCCTTAAAAGATTTTGACGATTATCTGCCTTCATTTCTTTCAAAAATAAATGATGACGACATAGTATTGATAACAGCAGATCACGGCAATGATCCTACAACTCCAAGTACTGACCATAGCAGAGAGTTTGTTCCTTTAATTGTTTATAGTAAAAAAAGTAAGGGAAAGAATCTTGGTATCAGAGAAACTTTTTCAGATGTTGGTAAAACTGTAGCCGATTATTTTGGAGTTGACAACTCCTTAAATGGAAAAAGTTTCCTTTCATCAATAAAATTATAATAACAATATTGCTTGTATTTTAATTTCCATCAAACTAAATTTAATACCATTAAGATTTAAGAATAATAAAAATAGAGTATCATTTTGTTTTTAGGAAAAGTAATTGGAACTGTTTGGTCTACAAGAAAAGATGAAAATCTTGTTGGCGCAAAATTTTTAATAGTCCGTCATTTAGATCTTGAGATGAAAGAAAAAGATAATTTTGTTGTTGCAGTAGATAGTGTTGGTGCTGGTGAAGGAGAGGTTGTACTAGTTGCAACAGGTAGTTCATCCAGACAAACCACATTCACACAGAATAAACCGGTTGATGCTGTTATTATGGCTATTGTTGATAAACTTGATGTTCCGGTAGAAGAATTATTAAAGAAAAATAAAAAGTAGATTTAAATTGTTTTTAGGTAAAGTTATAGGCAATGTTTGGGCAACCAGAAAGTATGAAGCTTTAAAAAGTTTTAAAATGCTTTTTGTACAACCGATAAATGCAAATAATCAAAATGTTGGGGAACCAATAATTGCTGTTGATACAGTTGGTGCAGGATGGGGTGAAACAATATTTTATATTACAGCATCAGAAGCAGTTATACCACTACCTGTTGATATGGCACCTGTTGATGCCTCTATTGTTGGAATAGTAGATACAATAAATAACTGAAACATATTAGAGGGATATTTTTTTGAGAATTACTAAACAATTTACCAACCGTGAAAGCCAATCACTGGATAAGTATTTACAAGAAATTGGTAAAGTAGATTTACTCACAGCAGATCAAGAAATTGAATTAGCAATAAAAATAAAAAAGGGAAGCCAAGAAGCCTTAGAATTACTTACTAAAGCAAATTTAAGATTTGTTGTAAGTGTTGCCAAACAATACCAAAATCAAGGTCTTTCATTAGGAGACCTAATAAATGAAGGAAATCTTGGTCTTATTAAAGCCGCTAAAAGGTTTGACGAAACCCGTGGATTTAAATTCATTTCCTATGCAGTCTGGTGGATAAGACAATCAATTCTTCAGGCACTGGCAGAACAATCCAGAATAGTAAGATTACCACTTAACAGAGTTGGAGCTTTAAATAAAATAGGAAAAGCATACAGTAATTTAGAACAAGAATTTGAAAGAGAACCGAGTGCAACTGAATTAGCAAATGAACTTGAGATGGATGTTAGTGAAGTATCAGATAATTTGAAAATATCCGGAAGACATATTTCTGTAGACGCACCTTTTGCACAAGGTGATAATAACAGTTTATTAGATGTAATTGAAAATGAACACCAGCCTGAACCTGATAATTTATTGATGAATGAATCATTAAGATCTGAAATTGATAGAGCATTATCTACGCTTTCAGAACGGGAAGCTGAAGTTATTAAATTATATTTTGGTTTGAAGAAAGAGCATTCATTAACTTTAGAAGAAATAGGTGAAAAATTTAATCTAACAAGGGAGAGAGTAAGACAAATTAAAGAAAAAGCTATTCGAAGATTAAGACATGCTTCAAGGAGTAAAAATCTTAGATCATATTTGGGGTAAATTAATCAAATATAATTTAGGCTTACTTCTTTTAATTGGAATAAGTTTATTTATATATTCAGGGTGTTCTGCCTCATCTAATACTACTCGTTACAATAGACCATACAATGAAGATAAACCTGAAAAAGAAAATGATATTAGATTTTCTTCTGATGATCCGGATATTGCACCTGCAGATAACACCCCAGTTGATATAGACAATCTTGTTAGTAAGATAAGTTCACCCTCAAATTCCCCTTCTAAAAATATAAATTTAAAAGAAAAACTGTTAATGGAAATTATTAGATATATGAATACACCTTATAAATATGGCGGTATTACAAAAAGGGGGATCGATTGTTCTGCTTTTACACAAACAATGTTTAAAAATACTGTGTCTTTAGATCTAAACAGAACAACAAGAGATCAATATAATATGGGAAAGGATATTAGTGAAAAAGATGAGTTGAAATTTGGGGATTTAGTATTTTTCGATACAAGACGGTCTGTAAAACCAGGTCATGTTGGAATTTATTTGGGTGATAATTTATTTGCCCATGCAAGTTCTTCAAAAGGTGTAACAATTTCGTCTATTAATTCTTCTTACTATGAAAACCGATTTATGGGTGGAAGAAGAGTAAGTAAGTTTTAAAATAAAAAACCCAGCTTGTATTAAAAGCTGGGCTTTAATATCTAATATTTACTTCTTATATCAACTACATCCAGAAGTTGATCCGCAAGTCATACATTTTAAACAAGTACCATTTCTAACCATTGTCATGCTTTGGCATTCAGTGCATATATCACCAGTATAACCTTGCTCAATTGCAGTTTTTACTTTTGCTGTTAAAGTGTCAGTATGATGGTTTTGTTTTTGACCCCCTTTACTCTTTTGCGAAATATGATCTCTTGGAAAAATACCGTCTCTGTCTAAAATAACTTTCTTTTCAGCTTTAGATTGATTAGCACTTTTATCAATGTCATCCAGATTTTTAACAATTCCCGGTGAAACTTTCTTTTCAATTTCTCCCGGGGTAACATGAGCCAAATCATTCCGACCTAAATATGTTACTGCTAATTCTCTAAAAATATAATCAATAACAGAAGTTGTCATTTTTATATTTTCATTACCGGTTACCATGCCGCTAGGTTCAAACCTGGTGAAAACAAAAGCATCAACAAATTCATCAAGAGGTACACCGTGTTGCAAACCTAAAGAAATTGAAATAGCAAAACAGTTCAGCAAACTTCTGAATGCTGCACCTTCTCTGTGCATATCAATAAAAATTTCACCTAGCTGACCATTTTCATATTCTCCTGTTCTAATAAATATTGATTGTCCGTTAATTTTTGCCTTTTGAGTATAACCTTCTCTTCTGTCTGGTAATTTCTGTCTTTTTGCGATGTAACGGTACATAATTTTTTCGGCATATTTAACAATATCATTGTTCTCTTTATCTTCTAATATATCTTCCAGTTCTTCATCACTCATTGTATTTAATGGTTGTGATAATTTTGAACCATCCCTATAAAGAGCATTAGCTTTTATTCCTAGCTTCCATGAATCCATATAGGCTTTTTTAATATCATCTACAGTTGCTGAATTTGGCAGATTTATTGTTTTTGATATTGCCCCCGAAATAAATGGTTGTGCTGCTGCCATCATTTTTATATGAGCTGATGAACGGATATATCTGGTACCTTTTTTACCGCATTTATTTGCACAATCAAAAACAGGATAATGTTTTGCATCTAAGAATGGAGCTCCTTCAGTTGTCATTGTTCCGCATACATAATCATTGGCAGAAGAAATTTCTTGTTTTGAATATCCTAATGCCGTTAAAAGATTAAAATCATAATCATCAATATCTTCTTTAAGGAAGTTTAATTTTTCAATTAAAAATGATTTACCTATTGTAAAAGAGTTGAAAACAAAACTTAGATCAAAAGCTGAGGGTAATGCTTTTTCTATCTTATCTATAATTGCATCAGTAAAACCTTTTGCTTTTAAAGTTTCATGATTTATATATGGACATCCTTCAAGACTTCCTGATCCTTTAGCATATTTTACAATTTCATTTATCTGATCTTGATTGTAACCAAGTTTTTTTAGAGCCGGCAGCGTTGATTGATTTATAATTTTGAAATAACCGCCTCCTGCAAGTTTTTTAAATTTTACCAAAGCAAAATCCGGTTCAACTCCTGTGGTATCGCAATCCATTACTAAACCGATTGTTCCGGTTGGTGCTATAACTGTAACTTGAGCATTTCTAAAACCAAAGTTATTTCCAAGTTCTAAAGCTTTATCTGCGTCTTCTCTGGCAGCTTTTAACAGATCGGATGGGCAGTAGTTTGGATTAATACCCATAGGGAAAATACTGAGTTTTTCATATTCTTCTTTAGGTACATTATATGCTGCTCTTCTGTGATTTCTAATAACCTTAAGCATATGTTTTTTATTTTTTTCATACTCAGTAAATGTTCCAAGTTCTTTGGCCATTTCAGCAGAAGTTGAATATGCTGTCATATGCATTATTGAAGTAATAGCACCGCAAATTGCAAAAGCTTCATTACTGTCATATGGAATTCCCTGGAACATAAGCAGAGATCCCAAATTAGCATACCCTAATCCCAATGTTCTGTAATCATAACTTAACTGTGCAATTTCTTTACTTGGGAACTGTGCCATAAGAACGCTGATCTCTAAAACTATTGTCCAGAGCTTAGCGGCGTGTCTAAATGCAGGTATATTAAAAGTATGTGTAGTATCATTATAAAATTTTACAAGATTAAGTGATGCTAAATTACAGGCTGTATCATCCAGGAACATATATTCACTACAAGGATTAGAAGCCTTTATTTCTCCACCTTCGGGGCAGGTATGCCATTCATTTATTGTAGTATGATATTGTATACCCGGGTCAGCGCATGACCAAGCTGCATAGGAAATATCATCCCAAAGTTCTTTTGCTTTTAATGATTTACATGGTTTAGGTTTTCTATTTTCTTCTTTAGCTTTTTTCTTTTCAACTCTCCAAAATAATTCCCATTCGCTGTCTTTAAGTACAGCTGTCATAAAATTATTTGTAACTCTAATTGAATTATTAGAATTTTGTCCTGATACTGTTAAATAAGATTCAGATGTCCAGTCTGTATCATAAGTTGGGAATTCAATTGATTTAAAACCCAATTTAGCTAGTTGAATAACTCTATCAATATAGTTGTTTGGGATATTTACTTTTTTAGCTTCCTTAACTGCAGATTTTAATTTTTCATTAACCATTTTATTAAATCTGTCATTTTCAGGATGATCGGCATAACAAGCCTTCATAATATTGTTCAAGTGGAAATTACATAGCTTTGAACCGGCAACAAGTGAAGCTACTTTTTGTTCTTCTTTTACTTTCCAGTTAATAAATTCTTCAATATCCGGATGATCTAAATCAACTGTGACCATTTTAGCCGCACGTCTGGTTGTTCCACCGGATTTTATAGCTCCTGCTGATCTATCTCCTATCTTTAAAAAAGACATTAAACCTGAAGACTTTCCACCACCGCTAAGTGGTTCTTCATTTCCTCTAATATCAGAAAAATTTGATCCTGTACCTGAACCGTATTTAAAAAGTCTTGCTTCACGTACCCAAAGGTCCATAATACCGCCTTCGTTTACCAAGTCATCTTTTATTGATTGAATAAAACAAGCGTGTGGTTGAGGATGAGTATAAGCATCAGTAGAGGCCGTAAGTTTACCGGTTTTATGGTCCACATAATAATGTCCTTGTGCGGGTCCTGATATTCCGTATGCCCAATTTAGCCCTGTATTAAACCATTGAGGACTATTTGGTGCTGCAAATTGTTGAGCCAGCATATACATCAATTCACCGTAAAATGCCTTAGCATCTTCTTCAGAGTTGAAATAATTAGCCTTCCATCCCCAATATGTCCAACAACCGGTTAATCTATGAAAAACCTGTCTTGCATCGTTTTCGTGAGAAAATCTTTCATCTTCCGGCAGTTGCCCAAGTTTCTGAATATCTGCCGTTGAAGATTGCAACCAAACTGGAACATCTTTTTCTTTAACCTTTTTTACAAGTTTGGGTATACCTGCTTTTCTAAAATATTTTTGTGCAATAATATCAGTAGCTACCTGAGACCAAGTTGCAGGAACCATCACATTATCCATTTTAAAAACTACAGTACCATCAGGGTTCTTAATTTCTGAGGTCCTTTTTACAAATTCTATAGATGATAGTGGGTCTTTTTCAGATTGTGTAAATAGTCTATCAATTTGCATGTTTTATCTCCGTTAACTTGGTTTTGGCTTTGTGAATTTATAGTTGTAATATTAAAAAAATATAAATTGAAAAGATATATTGACTTACAAGTTTTTTTTTCATGAAGTAAAAAATATAGTTTGAAAGGTTTTTTCCAAACAAAAAAATTATCAACAATTAATAGATCGATTCCAAATGGTGTTCAATTGTCAACTAACTTCGAGAATTTTTTTGACAATTACAAATTTATTTTAGTTTATATTAAAAATAATTTTATTTTATTACTTGGACGGGTAAATCATTTTAATTTATCTTACAGAACTTAACTAAAATAGTTGTTAAAATATCCCCTTAAGCCATTGTTTTATAGGAGCTTAGCCAAGCCGCTAATTTTAACTGTTTTCCTATTAAAAAAAATTATTTGATATGACTTTTATCTATTAAAAATAATATTATTATTTCTAAAATATTAGATTACTTGCTTATCAATCCATATCAAGAATTATCATTATATTTATCCACTCATAATAATATTTTTACTTCAATAGAATAAATAATCTATTTTGATAAAAACTAAAAATTAATAAAGTTGAACTACGAAAAAGTAATAGAAATTCTAGGTCTTACTAAAAAATTTAAGAACCTTACTGCGGTGGATGATCTGGATCTAACAGTATTGAAGGGTGATGTTTTTGGATTTTTAGGACCCAATGGTGCAGGTAAAAGTACCACGATAAGAATGATGCTTTCACTTATAGCGCCTACTTCAGGAACTATTAAAATTTTTGGTAAAACATTATTAACCGATAGAAAAGATATTTTAAGAAGAGTTGGTGCTATTGTAGAGAAACCGGATTTCTACAAAAACCTTTCTGCTTATAAAAATTTATCCATACTTGGCAAATTAAGTATGGGAGAAGTTTCCAAAACTAAAATAATGGAAATACTTGAATTAGTCGGATTAGAAAAGAGATACAAAAGCAAGGTTAAAACATATTCTCACGGAATGAAGCAAAGACTGGGAATTGCACAAGCACTTCTTCACGATCCTGATCTAATTGTTTTAGATGAACCTACAACAGGTCTTGATCCTCAGGGTATGAAAGAAATAAGAGATCTTTTAATAATGTTAAGCCGAGAAAAAGGTAAAACAATATTTCTTTCATCACATATTTTATCAGAAATAGAAATTGTTGCTACAAGAATGATAATTTTAGATAACGGCAAAAAGGTTGTAGAAGGTAAGGTAAACGAATTACTGAATAAAAATAAATTAAAAGTAACTTTTGAAGTAAATGACATTAATACAACTAAGAATTTATTAGAAACAACAGCCTGGAAAGATAAAATTTATTCATCATTGGATAATAAAATTGTTTTTATACTTGAACCAGAAGAAATTGCCCCCATAAATAAATTTTTGATCGAAAAAAATATTGAGATAAGTGCAGTTATTCCTACTCGTTCATTAGAGGAATATTTCTTAAAAATAACTGAAAAAAGTACAAAATGAAATCACTTATAAGCATTGAATTATATAAAATATTTAGGAAATGGCGTACCTATATAGGTTTTGCTGCTGTTACTTTTTTAGTTTTACTAATTCAATTTGCAATTTCCTTGGGTGAAAAAGATGCAGCCAGCAGATTGACAAATCAATTGTCAGAATCATTTCTAATGGTTGGTAATTTATTGAATGGCTATTTTGTCTCTTATATGATCTTGAATGCAATTATTGTAAACATTCCTTTTTTAATTGTGTTGGTGGCAGGAGATATGTTAGCAGGTGAAGCTACAGCAGGAACATACAGAGTTTTAATGACCAGACCAATTTCTCGTTTTCAAGTAGTTTTTTCTAAATTTTTATCCAGCCTTATTTATAGTTTTATGTTGATAGCTTGGCTTGCTTTATTAAGCATAGTATTAGGTTTGATTTTATTTGGATCCGGCGAGTTGATTGTTTTTCAGAAAGGACTAATAATATTTGCAAAAGATGACATAATTTGGAGATTTATTTTAGCTTATTTGATGGCTGCATTAACTATGTGCACAGTAGCATCATTGGCTTTTTTATTTTCTTCTTTAGTTGAAAATGCAATTGGACCAATTGTTACTGCAATGGCTATAATAATTGTGTTTGCTATTCTATCGGCAATACCAATAGATTTTTTCCAGACTATTAAACCATATTTATTTACAAATTATATATTCTCTTGGAATTTATTTTTTGAAGATACGTTAAACTATACTGAATTATTAAAAGCATTAGGGGTTTTGATTGGGCATATAGTAGTTCTGTTTGGTATTACAGCTTATATCTTTGAAAAGAAGGATATTTTAACATGAGAAAATTATCAATAATTAATATTTTGCTTGCTTTTGTTTTTACTTCACTAATTGCTGCACAAAGTAAAAATCCCAATGAAATAATTAATAATTTAAAGACAGAATTTGAAAAGGTTAAAGACTATCAAGTTAATGTTAAAATAAAAGTTGATGCCACTATGATTAAGGTACCTGAAATGAATGCAGAATTTTATTTCAAACAACCTGATAAGACTTTTGTAAAATCAACTTCTTTTGCAATGATTCCAAAACAAGGAATAAATTTTTCTCCTGTTTCATATTTAAAAGGAGAATATACTGCAGTCTTTACAAGAAATGAAAATGTAGATAGAAGAGAACTATCTGTTGTAAAAATAATCCCAAATAGGGAAGATAGCGATATATTATTGACAACTATGTGGGTTGATCAAGAAAAGAATGTTATTAGAAAAGTAGAATCTACAACAAAAGGAAGTGGTACATTTAACCTGGAATTTATATATGATGAAAACTTGAATTATCCATTACCATCTATTATTATTTTTTCTTTTGATCTTAATAAAGTAGGTATGCCGGAAAATACTGAAGACAAGCCAAAGAAAAAAAGAGGAAGAAGAGATCTCTCTGGTATGGAAGGGAAAGTTGTTTTAACTTATACTGATTACAAAGTAAATGCCAATTTACCCGATTCACTTTTTGAAAAGAAAAAAGAAGACTAAGATAACTTTATTTTCAATCCCACAGACTATAATATTTGTGTCCGCTTCCAGTATTAAATAAAACTATGGTTTCATCTTTATTTATCCATCCTTGTTTATAAAGTTTAATAAATGCAGCAAGTGTAGCTCCTCCTTCAGGTGCTGCAAATATGCCCTGAGTTTTACCAATTAAATTACTGTATTCCATTATTTCTTTATCAGAAACCGCAATTGCTGTTCCGTTACTTTCTCTAATGGCATTAAGAATTAAAAAATCACCAATTGCAGCTGGTACTCTTAA
>PFGS01000256.1:0-1836 GCA_002783525.1 Ignavibacteriales bacterium CG12_big_fil_rev_8_21_14_0_65_30_8
CGATTTATCAGTTCTCCTCAGAATGACAAGGGAGTGACATTTTTTAAATTGTAATAATTTAATTCAAAGGAAATAATTTATGGGCTTTTCAACTGATGCAATTCACGCCGGACAAGAACCTGACTTAAAAACCGGTGCCGTTATAACACCTATATATCAAACATCAACTTATGCACAGGAAGAACTTGGGAAACACAAAGGTTATGAATATGCAAGAACTCAAAATTTAACCCGCGAATCACTTGAAAAAAATATTGCTGCTTTGGAAAAAGGGAAATACGGAATTGCTTTCAGCTCAGGTCTTGCAGCCACTAATGCATTGATGAGTCTTGTAAAAAGCGGAGATCATATAATAATTTCTAATAATGTTTACGGCGGAACTTATCGTTTGTATGAATTAGTTATGAAAGATTTTGGCTTGGATTATTCTTGGGTTGATACATCGAACTTAAAAAATATTGAAAATGCTATTAAACCAAATACAAAAATAGTCTATGTGGAAACACCAACAAATCCAATGTTAACAATCACCGATCTGAAAGGTGTTTCTGAAATTTGTAAAAAAAATAATTTCATATCTATTGTTGATAACACTTTTATGAGTCCGTATTTTCAAAATCCTTTGGAAATGGGTTGTGACATTGTACTTCACAGTTCCACAAAATATATTAATGGACACAGTGATGTTGTTAGTGGAATTGTTGTTACTAAAAGTGATAAAATTCACGATAGACTTAGATACATACAAAACGCAGCAGGCGCAATTCCAGGGCCCTTTGACTGTTGGCTTATTTTAAGAGCTACAAAAACTTTAGCAGTTAGAATGGAAAGACATGAAAAAAATGCAAATCAACTTGCAGAATATTTTTCAAAAAATGATAAAGCAAAAAAAGTTTATTATCCAGGTTTAAAATTACATCCCCAACACGAACTTGCTAAAAAACAAATGAGAGGATTTGGGGGAATGATTTCTGTTGATTTTGGAGATATAGAAACTGCGAAGAAAGTTGTAAATGATGTAAAAATATTTACTCTTGCAGAAAGTTTGGGCGGGGTTGAAAGTTTAGTATGTCATCCGGCAAGTATGACTCATGCATCTGTACCAAAAGCTGATAGAGATAAAATGGGTTTAACAGAAAGTCTAGTTCGTTTTTCAGTAGGGATTGAAGATGTTGAAGATCTCATAGAAGATATTGATAATATTTTGGGATAATTAATTTTGAAAAATATTTCATTTAAATTTTTTGTTATAGCATTACTGATATTATTTTCTGCTTTTAAAATTTATTCACAAAACGGTACAACACAAATAATAATAATTGATTCTTTTATTCCACCGGAACAACCACTAACATTAAATCTTTCTTTTTTTACAACAACACCAACCACTTCAAAAGTTTTAATATCAAATAAAATTGAAATTACCGGATCAGATAAATTAACCTCACAACACAATCTGAAAATTGATATTTCAAAAATTGATTTGGATGACAAAATATTACATACTTTTATTATTGTTAAAGATTCTTTGAATCAAACAACTAAAAGTGAAGAGTTATTAATAGATTATCCCAAAACAATAAAAGTAGAAAAAGAATCAAATTTTTTACTGTTTGGTTTAATGTTTGCCAGTGTGTTCATTGTCCCAACTCCCGGCTATGCTTATACAGAAGGAGAAAACAGATTTAGTTTAACAAAGGAAATTCCACTATTATCTTTTACATCAGAAAATATAAATTTTCCGAAAAGTTATTTTGCCTTAGAACTAACACATATTTACAAAGCAGATAGAAGCAATTTTGTGCGTGTCGGTTACAGGTATATGAAAGAAATACC
>PFGS01000256.1:1845-3575 GCA_002783525.1 Ignavibacteriales bacterium CG12_big_fil_rev_8_21_14_0_65_30_8
ATATATTTCTCCAGGTGTTGAGCTAATAACTAATTTTGATGGATTTAACGGTATCGGGACAAGTGTTTCTCTTGGTCTATTTGATGTTTTGGATACTTTCACTCTTTATACAAGGTACAGATATAATTTCCAACCGGCTCAATCCGATAGAAATTTTAGAGAAATAAATATTGGATTGTACACTAACTTTTTTTCATTTCATTTTTAATTATTTTCTTACCTAAGATTAAATAATTTCTTTTATTAATTAAAATTAGTCTTAATGGCAAAAACAGATAAAAATTATATTCAGCTTGGTAAAAGAGGTAGGTTAAATAAAAATAATAAGTTGAATTCCCTTACCGGTAAAGAATGGATAAAATTTTCAAAATCCTGGTTTGTTCATCGTCCAACAAAACGAAATAAAACAGAAATTCTTCATCCCGCAAAATATCCTGAATCATTAGTTAAAGAGTTTATAGAATTTTTCACAAAAGAAGGTGATTGGGTGCTCGATCCATTTTTGGGAAGCGGCAGCACACTTATTGCAGCAGGTGAATCAAAAAGGAATGCTGTAGGGATAGAGCTTTCAAAAAAATTTTATAATATTTCAAAAAAAAGAATAAAAGAAAATAATTATAAGGCTAAGGTTTTACCATTTAAAGGTAATTCAAAAAATATTACAAATATTTTAAATGATAATGATTTGCAAAAAATTAAATTTGATTTTGTAATTACATCACCGCCTTATTGGAATCAGCTTGAAAGAAATAATTTAAGGCAAAAAAACAGAAGTGAAAAAAAACTGGCTACAAAATATTCTGTTAACAAAAATGATATTGGAAATGAAAAAGATTATAAAAAATTTATTAAACTTCAGGCAGAAATATTTGATGCTGTTTATGATCATACAAAAAAAGGTGGCTATTTAAGCATAATAACTAACAATGTATATTTTAAGAGTAAGCTTTATCCTTTAGCTTATGAAACAGCAATTTCCTTAACAAAAAGAGGTAAAAAAAGTTGGATTTTAAAAGATGAAAAAATATGGCTGCAGGATGACAAACCATTAATTGCACTTGGTGTAAATAACGCTTGGGTATCAAACAGACATCATCAATATTGCTTAATATTTAGGAAAGAAAATTAAATGAATTTATTTGATAATATAATGACTGTTTCCGAGTTAACCAGAGAAATCAAACAAACTCTGGAAACTAATTTTGAAAAAATTACCGTACAGGGAGAGATATCAAATTTTAAAGCACATTATTCAGGCCATTGGTATTTCAGTTTAAAAGATAAAGATGCGACGATTTCCTGCACAATGTGGAAAGGATTAAACAGTTATGTCTTTTTTACTCCTGAAGATGGAATGAAAGTAATTATAAATGGGAAATTATCTGTTTATCCACCAAGAGGAAGTTATCAAATTGATGTACGCTCAATGAAACCTGCAGGCGTTGGCGAATTACAAGCTGCATTTGAAAGGCTCAAAAAGAAACTTTCTGAAGAAGGAATGTTTGATGAAGAGATTAAAAAAACAATTCCTCAGTTCCCTAAAAAAATTGGTATTGTAACTGCAATTGACGGTGCGGCTTTTCAGGATATGATCAGTGTTGCTAAAAGAAGATATCCTCTTGTAGAGTTAGTAATATCACCTGCTAAAGTTCAGGGTAGCGGTGCTGCAGAAACAATTGTAAAAGGAATTAAAAATTTAAATAAACAAAAAGATATCGATCTGATAATTA
>PFGS01000124.1:0-1555 GCA_002783525.1 Ignavibacteriales bacterium CG12_big_fil_rev_8_21_14_0_65_30_8
AAAAACATTAATTAAAATTAAAAGCCAGTCAATGTTAAAATCTTTACGCGGTAAACTTAAATGGGAAGGTGATATTGAAAAAATGAGAACTGACAAGTGATCTTTTTAGATTCAACTGTTCTAACTGATTATTTTAATGGAAAAACTAATTGGCATGTTGAAGTATTGAATTCAATTCTTGGAAGTGAATTAGTAGTAATAGTGGATTATGTTTTAACTGAAGTAATTCAAGTATTTAGCAGTGATAAAGATTTTCAAAAAGCAAAAACTATTCTATTATCATTTTCTTGTTTTGATATAGGTGGAAAAGAACTGGCCATTAAAAGTGCAAATAATTTTCGTTTATTGAAGAAAAAAGGTGTAACTGTTAGAAAAACAATAGATGTAATTATTGCAACTTTTTGCATTGCAAAAAAATTAACTTTATTACATAACAATAAAGATTTTGAACCATTTGAAAAATATCTTAATCTAAAAGTTTACAAAAATTAAAATCTAAAAAACTTAACTACATTAAGCATTAAATAATGCGATGAAAGGTTATTACCAAAATTCATTAAACTCAAATAAATTAAGAGAATGTTACAAGATTGCTCCGGAAAGAGTCCGGCAATTTCTGGAATCTGAAATATCTTTTGTTGCAAGTAAATGCAATAAAAATGATATGTTATTAGATCTGGGGTGTGGATACGGCAGAGTTTCTTTCAAATTAATGGATAAAGTTGATCGTATTGTTGGAATTGACAATTCGAAGGATAACATTCAGCTAGCAAAAGAACTACAGAAGGAAAATGAGAAATGCGAGTTTCTGGTAATGAATGCAGTTGATTTGAAGTTTGCCGATAATTTATTTGATAAAGTAATTTGTGTTCAAAATGGAATATCAGCTTTTAATGTAGATCCATTAAAGCTTATAAATGAGTCAATTAGAGTAACAAAAAAGGGAGGTTCTATACTTTTCTCCTCTTACTCAGAAAAATTTTGGGATAATAGACTTGAATGGTTCCAGCTACAATCCGAAAAAGGATTGATTGGGGAAATTGATTACGAACAAACAAAAAAAGGTGTTATCATCTGTAAAGATGGATTCAAAGCTATCACATATTCTAAAGAAGATTTTTTGAAATTAGCTTCTAATTTTTATGTCACTTCAACATTGCACGAAGTTGATAATTCAAGTTTATTTATTGAAATGATAAAACTGTAATCTAAATTTTAATATGGAGTTTTTAATATGAAATTAATAATGTCTTTTTTTATTTTTCTTTCATTTTTTATCTCTGCACAAATTCAAAACCCTAATTATAATAAAGTCTTAGCTGATTCACTTAAAGCAGATGCTTATGGGATGAAAACTTATATTTTTGTAATTCTTAAAACAGGAAAGGCAAAAATTGATGATAGAAAAGAAAGGAGCAAATTATTTAGTGGACATTTAGATAATATCTCGCGTTTGGTAAAAGAAGGTAAAATTGTTGTAGCCGGTCCGTTTATGGAAAATGATAAATCTTACAGAGGACTTTTCATCTTTGATGTAAAAACCATAGATGAGGTA
>PFGS01000124.1:1893-3610 GCA_002783525.1 Ignavibacteriales bacterium CG12_big_fil_rev_8_21_14_0_65_30_8
TTTATCATTTTATGTTTGCACCAAATCAAACTGAAGGTTGCAAAATGTGTTCTTTTTGGGCGGATAATTTTAATTCTATAATTCCTCACTTAAAACAAAGAGATGTGAATTTTGTCTGCGTTTCTAGAGGAGAAGTTGAAAAACTGGAAGCTTTTAAAAAAAAATGGGCTGGGATTTTGAATGGTTTTCTTCAGAAAATTCTGGTTTTAATTTTGATTTTAATGTTTCATTTAATGCCTGTGAAAAAAGTGAATACAACTATGCTGAATACACGAGCGAAAAGGTAAAAGATCTGCCTGGCATAAGTGTTTTTTACAAAGACGAAAACAATAATATTTTTCATACTTATTCTTGTTATGCCAGAGAGTTAGAAACATTCAATACAGCATATAGATTTCTGGATATTATTCCAAAAGGTAGAGATGAAGATTCATTGCCTTGGGGCATGGCCTGGGTTGATTATCACGATAAATATAAAAGTTAATAAAAATATATGAGATCACTTATTCCTTATTTGGTTTTTCACGGAAACTGCAGAGGAGCAATGGAATTTTATAAAGAAGTTTTAGATGGTGAAATTACAATAATGCAGACTTTTGGAGAGGCTCCATTTGAAGTTGCCGAAGAATTTCAAAACAGAATTTATAATTCAGAGGTTAGAGCAGGGGATATATGGATAAAAGCTTCTGATGATCTGCCTACACATAAAGTAACAGCTGGTAATAACTTTTCTTTATATCTTGTATTTACTGACAAAAAAATAAGAGAAAAAGTATTTAATGAACTTTCAAAAGAAGGCAAAATACTTTTTCCCTTAAACGATAATTTTGCCATGCTCAAAGACAAGTTCAACATTCAGTGGATGCTTGTACTTCAAGACAACTAAAACTATTTTTTATTTTAGTAATACTAGTTTCTTTGTTTGTACAAAATCTCCTGCTATTAATGTATAAAAATAAATTCCACTTGACAGATGCGAAGCATCAAAATTTACTTTATATGTACCGGCAGATTGTTCCTGATTAACCAATTTTGCAACTTCTTTTCCAAGTACATCATATACAGTTAATGTAACCTTACTTATTTTTGGCAATTGGTAATTTATAATAGTACTTGGATTAAATGGATTGGGATAATTTTGTTTAAGCAAGAAATTTTGAGGTAAAGTTTTTTTTGTTTTAATTCCAGTTACTACATCAATTTCATCTGCAAAAATATATTCACCAAACCCTGAATTATTTACAATTAACTTTGCATTTAAAGAATCATAAACAGTGGTGAGGGGAGTGAACAATCCTTCTCCAATTGTAGAACGGAAATAAACTTTAATTTTTGATGGATTATTAATTTCTGGTAATGTGCTTAGCATAAACTCTAAATTAGCATTTAAGGAACTGATAGTTATACTTGTAAGATAGTATCTATATTTATAAACTTTGTCTGGTCGTTCATTAAATTGAGGGAATAACGGAGATAGATTATATTTTTTTAGAGTAAGTTTATTTGTCTCCGGTCCATTAAAAGAAATAACTTTAATTTTTACACCTGTAGAATCAGAATTATTATTAAGATCATATGTCGTACCCGATGTAATATTTAATTGTGTAACAGCAGCAGTTGGTTTAAAAATATTCCAATTATATTTTATAGCTCGATAAGAAGCTGAGTTTTTAGGTAATGTTAAATCAAATGTAACAGTTCCATCAGATTTTACTTC
>PFGS01000162.1:0-1205 GCA_002783525.1 Ignavibacteriales bacterium CG12_big_fil_rev_8_21_14_0_65_30_8
CAGATCCACTATATAATGTATAAAAAACTCTACTGTAAATCTCTATTAAAGTTTTGTGTATCAATGTTCCAATATAAGGAACTTTTAAGATAAATTTATCAAACAAAAATTTAACTTTTTTTGTTTTAAGAAGTCGCCAAAAAATAATTGGGGGCGCAATTATTAATATTGTAACAAGTGTTGAATAGTCAATTAAAAAATCACTTAATTTTAAAGTGAAAGCCGTCATTGGTGGAAGCTCAACTCCGAACTTAACAAAAAGTTTTGCTGTTTCAGGAAATATGTAAGCAACATAAAAAATTACTGTAAGGAAAAGAATGAACATTGTAATTGCAGGAGTTATTAATGCGCTTCTTAAACTCTTTTTAAATTCCAGTTGTCTTTCAATAAATTTTGCGGTTGCTTTATAAATTTCTGTCATGTTACCGCTCTTAGAGGCTAAACCAAGCATATAGGCAGTAAACTTACCAAACACAGGTGTATACTTTATAAATGTTTCCTGACTATCTGCACCGCGTTTTAAATCATTATTAATTTCTTTAAGAGTTTCTTTAAGAGTTTTATTTTGTACATCTCCCATTAGCAATGTAAGTATTTCACTAAAAGGAAGTTTTTGTTCTAAAAGCTCAGCACTTATTTTTACAAATGTTACAATTTCACCGGGAGGCGGATTAAAATTAAAATCAAAAAGTTTTTTATTTACCGAAAGAACTTTAAACCCTAATCTGGATAACGCGTTTTTAACTTCGGTTTTAGAAAATGCTCTTTGATCACCTTTTATAGGTTTATCATTTCCTTTTTGAATTTTGTAATAGTAGGTAGCTTTTTTTTCTATCTTTAATATTTTAAGATTGTTTCTTTCTGCTAAAGCATTTATCTTTTTTTTACCTTCACCATATGAAGCGGCAGTAAAAGAACCATTTAAAGATCTTCCATCTTTGTTCTGTGCAGAAAATTTTAGTTCTACCATATATTTCTTCCTTAAAATAAAAGAGGCTGATAAAATATAATAATTTTATCAGCCTTTTAAAAAAATTAACTAAAAATAAAGTTAATTATTTTTTACAGATGTTATAGCCGTTGGAGTGACTGTGGCCGTTGCCTTAACTTTTGTTGATCCATCATCGCCGGTTTCTGTTCCGGTTCCAACTATAGAAACAGATTGAGCACTAACCGTTACTGCGTAAGTTCCGTTTGCAGTTGTG
>PFGS01000162.1:1271-3495 GCA_002783525.1 Ignavibacteriales bacterium CG12_big_fil_rev_8_21_14_0_65_30_8
TTGTAAAATTGCTGTGCCATTGTTCCCAAGTTGTTCAAGTCTGAAATAACACCGTCTCTGTTTGCAGAAACAGCATTGGCATTAAATAAATTAATACCTACAACCACAGCTATACCAACTATAATTACTCCCAATACAATTAATAACAATTGTTGTTGACCCATGTTATTATTCCTTTATGTTATTTGTAAATAAATTATTTAAATATTTTGTGTTTTTTTAACTAAAAAAATACAAGAAAATAATATGCCAGTATTTAAGTTTTTATAATATAACAAATTATGGAATTAACACAAAATTGTTCGGTATATTTTACAAGTAATTTTTACTTGATAGGTAATTTTTACTTGTTTTTTGTTTGCTTATTTTGGCTAAAAATAGAACCTTTTTGTTTTTTAACTAAATATTGAGTAAATATTACTGATTATCTTTTGGTATATATCGCTTTCTTTTAAAAAAATGATACATTTTTATCATTTTTAAATAATGGTATATTAATTTTTTTTAGCACAATATTTGTATATAATTATATTAGTTTTACATTAATAGTATAAAATTTTGGAAAGTAATTGAATTCAGGACAACAAATATTAACAATTTTTGCAATTGCAATTTTAACAATATTAATTATTAATGTTTATAAATCGCAAAGCTTAAAACAAGAAATGATATACAGCAACGAAGCAATATTAACCGGTACTGATTTAGCTCAGTCATTATTAAATGAAATAGAAGCTAAAGCATTTGATGAAAAAACTGTAAGCCAAAGCGTATCAATTGCTGATACCTTAACTTCGCCTGACTCATTGGGTGCAGAAACGGGAGAATATACAACAACCCAATTTGATGATATTGATGATTACAACAATTACACAAGATCTGATTCACTTGGAAAGCTGGGACTTTTTAACCTTTGGGTTAAGGTTTATTATATTAATAAATTATCTCCCGATGTTGAAAGTTCTACGCAAACTTTTTCTAAACAAATTGATATTTTATTAACAAATTTTAGTGTGCCTGATACAATTAGATTTCATCAGGTAATCTCTTATTAAAAATTTATTATTATGACTTATTGGCTTGACTTAATAGGGTCTTATATTATTGCCGGTGCAATTATTTTAATGATAGGCAAACTTAATATATATATATTAAATTCTGCTAACGAAAGTATGTCTTCTAATTTAAGACAGCTTACTGTAACCACATCAGCAGATATTATAAATTATGATTTTTATAAAATTGGATATAGAATAACCGGCGATAAAATTGTTGAAGCCGATGAAGATAAAATAAAATTTTATTCTGATATTGACGATAACGGTGCGGCAGATACTATTTATTATTATACTGGAAATGTTTCCGAGTTATCATCAACACCAAACCCTTCAGATAAATTACTCTACAGAATATTAAATAATGAAGCACCTTTATCTTCTAATGCAGTTACAGACTTTAAATTAACATATTACGACTCTTCAAATACAGAAATTTCCTACGGAAAATTAAACAGCCAGAATTGGAGAGATTATATAAAAACTATAAAGATCTATTTAAAAGTTGAATCGCCAGAACCTGTTGATACAGCTTACCAGGTTGTTGAATGGCAAAAGAAAATAACACCAAAAAATTTATAAACATTAATAAGTGGTTTTTTATGTCTAAATTTATTTTAATAATTGTTGTTGGGGGATTTATAAGTTATAGTATAATAAGTGTAAATCTTAACAGCAAAATAACAACCGGAACTGAAAACTCAGTAAAAGTTTACGGACAAAGACAGTCAAGAAACATTGCCAATAGTATGGCTCAAATGATCATATCAGAAATTAATGACAGTGTAAGCTGGCGTATAACTTCACCGGAAGAAAAAAGTTTGTTCGGTGGTACAGCTACATATCGTATTATTGACACAGTAGTTGCCGGAGACACTTTAATAAAAGTAGCTGTTACGGGTAATTACAATAACAATGTAACTAATGTTATGGCATTAGTAGAGAAACCTTCTACCGGGTTTGTACCGCCTATTGTACATGGAGCTTGGACAGCAAATGGTCCATTGGATAATACTATAAGCGACATGTATATAGACGGAAGAGACCATGATCTAAACAGAAATTATGTTCCATATACCGGTGTTTACGGAATATCTACAAGTGTAGAATTTTACAATACACAAAAAGCCGAGATAGGTGGAACAAAAGACAGTATTGATTACCCGATG
>PFGS01000028.1 GCA_002783525.1 Ignavibacteriales bacterium CG12_big_fil_rev_8_21_14_0_65_30_8
TAATAAATTATTCTGAAGATCCTATGATAATGATACAAAGAGCATTGGCACCTGCAAAACTAAAGCAAATAGAACTGGATGAAGAAGAAAGAAAAGCAGTTGTAACTGCCGATAATGATCAGGTTTCATTGATAGTGGGAAGAAATGGTGTTAATATCCGTTTGGCAATTAAACTTACCGGCTATGAAATTGATATATTGAGACAAGAAACTCCATTAGAAGAATACGAAGAAGATATGGAGCTTATAGATCTTAAAGAAGAACTTGGAGAAGAAACATATAATCTTCTTATTAATAATAGATATGATACAGCCTTGGAAGTTCTCAAAGCCGCAAAAGAAAAGAAATTAAATGAAATTGAAGAATTAACTGACGAAAAAATAGAAGAAATAATTGAGTTAATAAAATCTCAATATGAATAAATTGTTTATAAATAAAAACAGATAATATGGCTGAGACAAAACCAAAAAAACTTAAACTATTCAAATTTGCTTCTGAGTATAATCTCTCAGCTAAAGAATTATTAGAATTCCTTAAAAAGAAAGATTATAAGGTAAAAACTATCATGTCAACACTAGATGATGATATGATAGAAGAAATAACCAATCATTATAAAAAAGATATTGATAAAGCACAAAAGCATTATAAGAAAATAGCAGAGTTTAAAAAAGAAAGAATTGAAAAAGAAGATGATTCCCTAACCGAAACCGAAGACACGGCAGTAAAAGAGAAAGAAGAGAAAAAAACAGAAACAGTTGAAGCAATAGAAGAAGAAAAACAAGAAAAACCTGTTAAAGAAGAACCCACCGAAGAAATTACTGAAACAAAGAAATTTAAAACACCTGCTGAAAATGCTATCTCTAAGAGAAAAGGTTTAACCGTTGTAGGCAAAATGGATCTTGAAGAAGCAAAGACAAAGAAAAAAGATGTAAAACAAACAAAAGAAGAAAAAGAAACTAAAGATGCTAAGGGTAAAAAGAAGAAAAGATTAAAAGGAAAGAAGAAAAAGACTCAAGAAGAAAATGATACAATACCTGCTAAAAAGAAAAAAAGAATTAAGAAATTTGAAATAGATGAAAAAGATGTAAAAGCTGCGATCAGAAAAACAATGCTCAGCATTGACGATACTACAACATCTGCTTCAAGAGCAAGTCACAGAAAGAAAAAAAGAAAAGAAAGAGAAGAAGAAGAAGTAAAACAGCAGGAACAAAAATCTCTTGAAGCTTCTATTATTAAAGTTACCGAATACAGTGCTGTTAATGAACTTGCAAATTTAATGGAAGTTCCGGTTAGTGATGTAATTGCAAAATGTATGGAACTCGGTATTATGGTTTCCATAAACCAAAGACTTGATGTTGAAACAATTACATTGGTAGCAGATGAATTTGGTTTTGAGGTTGAGTTTGTTGAAGAGTTTACTTCAGATGTATTGACGGACACACCGGATGAACCGGACACTCTTGAACCAAGGTCACCTGTTGTAACAATTATGGGACACGTAGATCACGGTAAAACATCACTATTGGATTATATTAGAAAAGAAAATGTTGTTGGTGGTGAGTCAGGTGGAATTACTCAACATATTGGAGCTTATAAAGTAGATGCTGGCAATGGAAAATATGTTACATTTTTAGATACACCCGGGCACGAAGCTTTTACAGCAATGAGAGCAAGAGGAGCTCAGGCAACAGATATTGTAGTTCTTATTGTAGCTGCTGATGATGCAGTTATGCCTCAAACTGTAGAGGCTATAAATCACGCACAAGCTGCAAATGTTCCAATAGTTATTGCAATAAATAAAATTGATAAACCCGGCGCTAATTCAGAAAAAATTAAACAACAATTAGCTGATAGAAATATATTGGTTGAATCCTGGGGCGGTAAATATCAGTGCGTAGAAATATCTGCAAAAACCGGGAAGAACATTGATACACTTTTGGAAACTATATTACTTGAAGCCGAGATATTGGAACTTAAAGCAAACCAAAACAGAAAAGCCCGCGGTATTATTGTTGAATCACAATTAGATAAAGGAAGAGGAATTACCGGAACTATTTTAGTTCAAAAAGGAACTCTGAAAATTGGTGATCCTTTTGTTGCAGGTATTTATCAGGGTAAAGTAAGAGCAATGTTTGATGAAAGAGGTAAAAAACTAACATTAGCCCCACCATCCACACCCGTGCAGGTACTCGGTTTTGAAGGAGCTCCACAGGCAGGTGATTCATTTATTGTTGTGGACTCAGAAAGACAAGCAAGAGAAGTCGGATTAAAAAGACAACAGTTAAAAAGAGAACAAGATCAGAAACAAATTCATCATATTACATTAGATGAAATTGCAAAACAAATAAGCATTGGCGGAGTAAAAGAACTTCCTCTTATTGTAAAAGGCGATGTTGACGGTTCAATTGAAGCACTTTCAGATTCTCTTATGAAATTATCAACTGAAGAAGTAAAGGTTAGAGTTATACATAAAGGAGTTGGTGGAATATCAGAGGGCGATGTTCTGCTTGCTTCGGCATCCAATGCAATTATTGTCGGTTTCCATGTTCGCCCGAATTTGAATGCAAGAAAATTAGCTGAAAAAGAAAATGTAGATATAAGATTATACAATGTAATTTATGATACTATTAACGAAGTAAAATCAGCTCTTGAAGGTTTGCTTTCACCGATTATTTCTGAAGAAGTTACTTCAACAGTTGAAGTAAGAGATATTTTTAAAGTACCTAAAGTTGGTACAGTTGCAGGCTGTTATGTGCTTGAAGGTAAGGTAACCCGAAATAATAAAGTTAGATTAATTAGAGACGGAATTGTTATTCATCAGGGTGAGATAAATGCTCTTAAGAGATTTAAAGACGACGTAAAAGAAGTGGATGCAGGTTACGAATGCGGAATTAGCATCAATAATTATAATGACATAAAAGTAAAAGATATTATTGAAGCTTATAAAATGATAGAGACAAAGAAAAAGCTTGTTTAATTTCCTCAATATTACCTCATAAATATTATGTCTACTCACAGAATAGATAAAGTGGAAAAACTTTTAAAAGAAGAATTAAGCAATATTTTTCTTTTTAAACTCAGAGATTCAGCATTAGGTTTTATAACAATAACAAAAGTTATTGCTTCTCCAGATTTGAAACGAGCTAAAGTTTACCTTTCTGTATTTGAAAAAGAAAACAGAAGTTTTGTTCTGGACAAAATAAAAAAAGATGTAAAGTTTATCAGATCAGAACTTGCGCACAGGATTAGTTTAAAATTTTGTCCCGAACTGGATTTTTATATTGACGATACACAGGATTATGTAGAGAAGATAGAAGGATTGATAAAGAAGATTCACTCACAGAGTGACAGGGAAAATGATAACGAAATTAACACAGCAGAAGACTGATTTAGATTTTCAATCGGGGCAGACAATTCTAATTGACAAACCTAAAGGCTGGACATCATTCAAAGTTGTTCACCAAATAAGAAAAGCTGTAAAAGTAAAAAAAGTTGGTCACGCAGGCACTCTTGATCCGATGGCAACAGGTCTATTAATTATCTGTACCGGTAAAATGACAAAATCAATTTCTGAATATCAGGACTTACCAAAAA
>PFGS01000262.1 GCA_002783525.1 Ignavibacteriales bacterium CG12_big_fil_rev_8_21_14_0_65_30_8
GAATAAGGTGCGATTGCCATAGAAATTAAATATTGAGCAATGGGATATGTTGTTTTCCATTTATAAGTTTGTGTACCGTTTCCGTTATTTACAATCTCGATTAAATTACCATTAGATATTGCTTTTAGATCAGTGGTACAAGTAATCCAAATATCAGCCGAATCAGCTTTATCTGCTGGAGTATCTTTGCAAGGCCACCAATCACTTGCACCGTATGGTTCACTCAAAGTGTAAATAGAAGGAAGTCCTTGACCTGTTGTTCCAAATGTAAAGCTACCAAATCCATTCTGGTTTGAAATTGGAATTCCTTGATAAGTTATAATCAAACTAATTTTTTCACCAATATTATAAGGATTATCCAATTTTATATATAATTTTCTTGATTTATTGGGTTGAGAAAAAACAAGATTACTATTATTTGATATAACTGAACTCACAACTAAAGTATCATCTAAATCAAGGAAAAGACTATCAAGTCCGTTTATTAAACTTTTTGCATTTACAGTTACAATACCACTTAATAAATTAGGACTGTATTGTACAGCTAAATTTAATTTGTAATAAGTAACATCAAAATTACTGTCACCCGGATAATTTACTTTTGTTAATCCATTCGGTAATGCAATTGGACCGTTAGATTTTAGAATACTTTCAGTATCAATTTGAGCTTTAATTGTTGTAATTAAGATTAACGATAATAGTAATAGTTTGATTTTTCTCATCACTTAATAATGTTTGAATAATCGTATAATTGCTCAACAATTTTATGAATAAAATAGTTCTGTTAAAATGCTTTAATTTATCTCCTGAATTCTGCAGACAGATTTAAAGCCACAATATTTGCAAATTTCATTTTCTCTGTTGCTTAGTGTTGATAAATTAAACTTCCCTTCTGTTATCTGCTGAACATATTTTTCAACATTTTTAACACAATCATTTATCAGTTTTTCATTTTCTTCAATCAATTGATTTTCATTTATATTTCTTTTATTAACAGGCTTCACTATCTCTTTTCCAAAATCCTTATCTCTATATTTCAAAGAATATATTTCCCCGCTCAAAGGTGTGGTGTCTTTTTTTAATTGAGCTTTTATTAGTTCTTTTGCAGCATATAGATACAGAGGAATTTGTAAAGCAATACCTTTTTGTAAATTGGAAATTGAAGGAGTGTTACCGCTTAATTTGTAATCCACAACCTTAAATTTATCCTGGTCCTCATTGATATCAATTCTATCAATTTTACCTCTTATTTTTATCTCCCCTATTTTTAATTTTTTAAGTAGTGTTTCTTTATTATTATTGCCAAAATTTCCAAAACCGATTTCAAAAAAGGCTGGAGTAAATCCATCTTTATTTTCTCTTTCGTACAATAAAAATTTATATAAAACTGAATTTTTGTTTTTACCTTCAATGCCGAGGATTTTTTCTTTCTCAAAAAAAGTAAGTGGTGAATTAAAATGAGCTTCTGAAATTTTATTTTCTGCAATTTTAAATATCAACTTTGTTGCTTTAAGAAAATCTTCATTAGTACAGCCACTTAAAGTAATTTTTTCTTTTTGCAGTTCAGTATAAAATTCGTATAATATTAAATGCAAAAGTGTTCCTAGTTCGTGAAATTCTAACTCATCTGTAGGTTCTTCGTTGGGTTCAATTTTCAATACTCTTTCAGCAAAGTATTTATAGGGACATTTTGCATATGTCTCCAATTGTGAATAAGAAAATTGTCTGTCTTTAAATGCAAATAATTTTGATCGCGCATCTTCATTTATCTCCCCACCAATTATTCCGTTATTAGCTGAAACACTAAACGGATCTTCTTTTCTCTTCTTATCAATTGATATAGAATTTTCTATTAATTCGGCATTTATATTTTGATAATTGTCTTTAAGTAATTCTTTATTCTTTGTTTCGCCGTAATTAATTAATAATTCTTCTTTTGAATAAATTTTATTTTTATAGTTATCATTTTTTAATGTTGTAATCTCCATTATTGATTCAAGTTCAGTAATAAATGTAGATTTAACAAATTCTCTTTTGTCATCAGTTAAAGGATATGTTAAATATAATTTTTTATTCCATCTGCACAGAGCCTGATAAAATTGATATCTTTCTTTTTCCTGATGCTGGTTTTCTTTTTTAAAATAGGAGCCTGAGAAAAATATTTCGGGTTGATATCTTGTCGGAAAATCGCCGTCACACAATCCGGATAAAAACAAGTAATCAAATTTCAATCCTCTAATTTCATTTATTGAAGTTACCAACACACCGTAATTTGGTTTTTCTTTAATATTATATCTTGTCGATTTAACTGCTGTTCTAAGGAAGTTAAGATAGAATTTTAATTGGAATTTATTTTTACTTCCATACTGTTTTAAAAACAGATCCGTTAACTCATCGATCAACTCTATAAAAATTGTAATGCTTTTTATATTTTTTTCAGCAGTAAAATCATCATCACTCGTAATCAGAACAGGTATTTTTAATTTGTAAATAAGCTCAATTAATTTTTGCTTGAACTCAGTTAAAGTCATTTCATCAAAAAAAGGACTTAATAGTTCTCTAATTTTCTTTATGCTTGATAAAGCATCCGAGAATGTTTCCAAATGAAGGAGATCGTCATATTCATTTTCATCATTATTTTTTCTTAAATAAATTTCGCCTTCTAAAGTATTTATCCAGTTAGTAAGTCCCGAGATTATTTTAAGATTCGTCGCTGATTTTAAGATGTTGGTTGAATTGATATTCAGTTCAGATAAATAACCGCTGTTCAATCCTCTAAGAATATCTTTGTAATAAAAATCATTTTCCAAAATCTCAAGAATATTTATAATTGAGATAACAGGTTGTGATGAACTAAGCGAAAATCTATCAGTTAAATTAAATGGGACACCATAAACAGTAAAAACATCTCTAATAATCGCTGAATATTTTTGAATTGAATTAAAAGCTACACAAATATCTGAAGGCAAAACTTTTTTTTGAGTTATTAGATCTTTTATTTCTTTAGAAATTATTTCAATCTCTTCTTCAACATTTAATGCAGAAATGAGAAAAACATTGTTTTTAAATTCTCCATTTTTATTAACTGATTTAGCTAAGAATAATTTTTCTTGAACTAATTTTTCAAAATCAGTTAAATAATTATCATTTTCTTCTTTTATAATCTCAAATCCGGTTTCAATCATTTTTGAATATGTGTTATTCAAATGAGAAAATATTGAGTCATTATTGGATTTATAATCAAAATGAATGTATAAATCTGTAGAGGGAATTTTAGAACATTTATCCCAAATTTTTATCTCCGGTAGTGTGAATTCATCAAAACCTAAAGCTGCAATTAAATTTACTTCAGGATACAACTCAGAAAATCTTTTGTCCAATTTTTCTAACGACAATTCTTCAAATTTTTTGTAAATGTCTCCGGTTTCTTTTATTTGAAGTTGTTCTATTTTCTTTTGATAATTTTCATATATATCAGCAATATTTTCTGCTTTCAATTTTTCTGATCCAATAAGAGCATCAAGTTCGTTTCTTAATATCTCAGGGGTAATGCCGTGTTT
>PFGS01000058.1 GCA_002783525.1 Ignavibacteriales bacterium CG12_big_fil_rev_8_21_14_0_65_30_8
CTGATATCAATTAATAGATCATAATTATGATCAATAAAGCTTTTTGTCTGGTGAAATAGACCGGGCTTATGCTCTATATCTTTTTGGTCATCGATATTAACGAGTACTTCTGTAATACTTCCTATTTCTTGAACATGTAATTTTTCAAGCGGTCTTAAGATTAATCGATGCCTTTTTGTAAGAATTTCAATGCCCCATCTTCCAGGTGCTCTCCAATTTGCCTGGTAGCTCAATAATGCACCATTTTCACTAACACCGGCCCCTGCAAAAATTGACGATGAAGGATGCCAGGATAATCCACCTGCCGTGTAGCATGATATTTCCCTGGGTTTTCCCCCAAGATAAAAGGCCAGGTCGACCACATGGGACGAATTTGCTAAAAACCAGTTTTCTTTTACACCCGGTGCTTTCTTTAACGGCTCAATTGTGTGAGCCCATTCAGTAAATTCAAAATTGAAAGAAGTTACGCCCCCATCCTCTTCAATAATTTCTTTTGCTCTGATGACTGATGCGTAGAACCGGCGGTTATAGGCAACGAAAACGTTAGCCCCTTTTTCCGCAGTAAGACGAGCAACCTTTTCTATTTCTTCCCTATTAAGGCCAGCGGGTTTTTCAACGAGGATATTTTCAATACCATAATTTAGCAAATCAATTGTTGTTTTGGCCAATAATTCTACACCAACGGCCACAATGGCGTGCGTGCAGCTTACTGGATTTTTTTGTAAAAAAGCATCCAAACCACCCGTTATTGGTCTAATGCCTGCTTCATTATAAAAAACGGAAGCCGACTCCTCCCCTCGACCAATAACCAGATATTCTACATCGAGATCTTTCACCACTTTCACATAATCCAGAGCCATTGGGCCGGCACCGATAAGCCATATTTTGTTCTTCATAATACTCTTTAGGTTATTGGTAATCTGACGTGTGTTTCATTTGATATCTGATTGTAATATTCAAGTAATGATGAAATAAAGGGTTTATGTAGAGCAGCCGCGGCTTCATATGTAGGCAACCCACTTGATCCGGTTCTAATTATTTCCTCAACAATATTATGGGATATTTCACTTTGGTTAAAAACAATCTTTTCATGCTTTTCTTTCCATTGCCATTGATCATAGACAGAAGATTCCCATATCATCCCTTTTGCCTCGTCAATTACATACCGAAAATGATCAGAGGCGATTGATATTATGTGAAGGCCGGGTTCTTCATTTGAATAAAGGGTGAAGACATTCTCCCCGATTTTTCCTGACAGCAGTCCCTGAATTTCAATATATCCAGGCCGCTTGCTCTGGTATATTTTATCATTCAGGTAATCAGTATCAATGGTCAGTTTATCTGAATCAACTAAAAACGAAATAAGATCAATAAAGTGCAGACCATTGCAGGCCAACCCCCAGTTTCCTCCCTGGACATTAAAATTCAGTTGCTTCTCACTTTTTAGGTTCTCTTTGAGCGACTGATAAAAAGGATATAGCCTTCGGGGATGATTTATCCAACAAGGTACATCATGCTTTTTCAACAATTTTTCGATTTGATTATACTCATCTAATCGTTGGAAAAGAACTTTTTCGAGTATTAAATATTTTATACTTTTTGTAGTTAGCAATTCCCTAGTAATGCCAAAACGGTGATCAGCATTTGTGGCAAGGATGATAAGATCTAACACATGATTTAGGTCGTCGATTCTTTTATGAAATGAAATGGACCTAACATTTGAATTAAAAGGAAGTTGAAAATATCTTTCTTTTGCTAAATCTAAAGATTTATCATTAGTATCAACTACCTGAATATTAATTGGTATGTCAATTCTAGCCAGACCTTGTAAATATCGACTCCCAAGTTGACCTGCACCAACGATTGCTATATTATTCATAAAAATAGTCTATTATAAAGTAAATCCATCATCAACAATAATGTTCTGGCCATTTACATACTTCGAACCATCAGAAAGTAAAAACAATAGTGCTGATTTCAAATCCTCTCCATCTAGCATACCTTTATTGATACATTTGTTCCTGTATCTATTTAGAAAGAGTTCAGGTTGAGCATCAAGTATTCCTCCTGGACTAATACAATTACAACGAATATTTGCTCCTCTAAAATATTTAGCAATATATTTTGTCATAGCAATAATAGCATTCTTATTGCAGGTGTAATCAATTTCGCTTGTCATTGGAATACCATTAATTTCAATGCCTTCATAAGTATCGAATTTTGGTGCTACAACACCCTGGATTGAAGCAACGTTTACTATGTTCCCATATCCTTGGGTTTTAAAAAATAACGCAAATTGCTGAGCGCATAAAAAATACCCACCCAAGTGTATATTTAAACTCTCACAGAAATACTCATAGGATAAGTTTTCAAAGAATCTTCCTAAAGATTTTGTTTGAGGGAATGTAGTGTTTACGAAGGCATCAATCTTTCCATATTTATCTTGCACATCCTTAATTAAAGATTGGATGCTAGTTTTCGAAGTTATATTTAAATTGCAATAATCTAGTTTTGAAATTTCACGCCAATAGTCATTCTTCAACTCACAATATTTTTCCTCAAGTATATCTGCAATGATAACATAACCATCATTTTCTATAACCGATTCAGTAAACATTTTACCAATTCGACCAAGCCCACCCGCAATAATTACTATTTTCTCTTCTAATATGTTAGATTTAACTTTCATATTCCTGATTCTTTCAAAATCGCTTCGGCTATACTGAAATCCTGTTCTTCATCTATGTCAACGCTTCTTTCTCTGGGCATTACATAAATACTTGTAGTCTTATTGAATTGTGGATTTGACGAAAATAGCGCTTTTGGTATCCAAACATTAAAACCGTCATTCATTTCATAGACCTTAGGGGCTTTTTGCCTTGTTTTTATCTCATAATATTCTTTAACAAGTTTTACTCTGTCGTTAATAACCTCAACCATGTTGAAATATGGATTTTTTATACAAGGACAAACACTAAATACATTTTCAAAATCATTATCAATACACAATCGTATCGAATTATCCAAATCTTCAACGCTTTTGAGAGGTGTTGCAACGCCTAAATCAGCGATGATGTCATATTTTGTCTCATTGTTTTTTTCCATCCACCTAACTGCATGCTGGATTGCATCTATGCGGGAGACATTATCTCCCGCTAATTCATCAGGTCTCTTGAATCCAACTTTATACCCAAGATTTCTAACAACTGAGATTATCTCATCACTATCCGTAGAAACAACGTAATTATCGACCAGCGAACTAGATTTTGCAACATTGAGTGAATATGCTATTAGTGGAATACCATTGAGTAATCGAATATTTTTATTTTTAACTCCTTTTGATCCACCTCTGGCACATATTGTTGCTAATATTTTTTTGCCTTTATACATATCTACCTGTTTATTAGTTTTAAAACATTAATGGATTCATCCAGTGAACAAAGAACGTTACTTTCCCCACTCTTTAAAAATTCAAAATCTTCATCTATTATTAAATTATTATTTGATTCTATATAAATTTTATCACCAAGATAAATTAATGTGTTTTTAATAAAATCTAGCTCAACAAGTACTTCTTTTTCT
>PFGS01000110.1 GCA_002783525.1 Ignavibacteriales bacterium CG12_big_fil_rev_8_21_14_0_65_30_8
GAATTACCTTTAGATCATTTTCTTTTGCATAATTGAATGCTTCAGTTACAATTTTTTCAGCAACACCTTTACCTCTTAATTCAGGAGGTGTATAAGTATAAATAAAGTCTATTAAATCTTCACCTCTCATAACATAACGCAGATATGCTTCCTTTCCATCAACTTCCGAAACAAAAACATTAGAATTTTTGTCATTTATTATTTTCATTTTTTAGCCTAAAATTTTATTGTGAATAATATTAACTATTAAATTATGACAATAGCAAACAGATGACAAATTTAGGTCTTACCTATTTTTAATTTGTTAATAAAAAGCACTGAGATGAAGTAGCTAACCTTTTTTTATTAATCATTAAGATGTTTAGTGTTTTTATTTTTATTCTGACTCATCCCCCCGCCCTTCTCTTAAAAGAGAAGGGAGTTTTAAAAGCCCCTCTCTTTTAAGAGAGGGGTTTGGGGTGAGTAAAATGACTTTTTAATTTTAATAATACATCCTTAATGCTATTTTCTACTTCATCATTTTTAAATCTTACAACTCTAATACCTAATAAATTTATTATGCCTTCTCTTAATTTATCATTCTTAATTTGGTAGTCATGAATTTTACCGTCTAATTCTACTACTAATTTTTCTTCGTGACAATAAAAATCTGCTATATAAAAAGATTCTTTGCCTTGTAAATCATAAAATATTGGAAATTGACGATTAAATTTTTTCTCTTCAAATTTTCTGTTTCTTACAATTTCCCAAAATATTTTTTCAGCATTTGTGGAATTCTTTCTTAAATCTCTGCATAGTGTTTTTGCTAATACTCTTAATTGTTTGTTTTTATTTAAACTCATAATTTTCTGTTATTTAATACACCTGACTCATCCCCCAGCCCTTCTCTTTTAAGAGAAGGGAGCTTTTAAAAGCCCCTCTTTTTAAAAGAGAGGGGTTTGGGGTGAGTAAATTTTATTTACCAACCAACTCATTTATACTGTCTTACAAAAATTAGAAAGATATCAATTCAAATTAAAGTTAATTTTTTAATTTGTTAATAATATCAGTTTGCTTTATATTTAAACCAAAATTTCAAAAGTGATATCTATCTTAAACCAAGTATTAAAAATAATAGTCAAAGAAAATATTTATGATATTATAGCCACTCATTGAGTGGCTATTTTTTTATGTACTCATTAACAAACCATGAAATACAAAGAAGCAAAACTAATTCTTAAAGACGGAGCTGAATTTACTGGAAAAAGTTTCGGCTATGAAACCGATACAAATGGTGAAGTAGTTTTTAATACCGGTATGGTTGGTTATCCTGAAACTTTAACAGATCCTTCATACAGAGGTCAAATTCTGGTTATGACATATCCTCTAATAGGTAATTACGGCGTTCCAAGAAATGAAAAAGAAAATGGACTACTGAAATATTTTGAATCTGATAATATTCATTGCAGAGCATTAATTGTTTCAGAATATTCAGAGAATTATTCACATTGGAATGCAAAACAATCACTTTCGGATTGGTTAAAAGAAGAAAAAATACCGGCAATATTTGGAATTGATACAAGAGAACTGACACGCAAGTTAAGAGAAAGCGGGACAATGCCCGGAAGGATCATCATCAATAACAAAAAGAAAATTAATTTTGAAAATATTGATGATCTTGATTTAGTCTCTCAAGTAAGTGTTAAAAAACTAATTGAATATAATAAAGGGAAAACAAAAATTATTCTTGTTGACTGCGGAACTAAAAATAATATCATACAAGCTTTTTTAAGAAGAGACATTACCATTTTGAGAGTTCCGCATAATTATGATTTTACAAATGAAAAAGTTGATGGAATAATAATTTCCAACGGACCCGGCAATCCTAAAATGTGCAAAGAAACTATTAAGAATGTAAAGAAAGCTATTAAAAAAGAGATGCCAATTTTAGGTGTGTGTTTAGGAAGTCAAATTATTGCATTATCCATTGGTGCAGATACATATAAATTGAAATACGGACATAGAAGTCATAACCAGCCATGCAATGAATTAGGTACAAAAAAATGTTATATAACTTCACAAAACCATGGTTATGCTGTAAATACCGAAACACTTCCATTGGATTGGAGAGAATGGTTCATCAATGAAAATGACGGAACTAATGAAGGAATTATTCATATATCAAAACCATTTTTTGCTGCGCAATTTCACCCTGAGGCATCACCCGGACCGGACGACACAGAATTTATTTTTGATTTATTCCTAAGGGCATTAAAATGATAAAAAAAGGAATGCCAAAAAAAGTTTTAATCTTAGGTTCAGGTGCTTTGCAAATTGGTCAGGCTGGTGAATTTGATTATTCAGGAAGTCAGGCAATTAAAGCACTAAAAGAAGATGGAATTTCCACAGTACTGATAAATCCAAACATTGCTACAATACAAACTTCATCTGACTTTGCCGACAAAGTATACTTCGTGCCTATAAAAACAAATTTTATAAAAAGAATAATTCAGAAAGAAAAACCGGACAGCATACTTTTACAATTCGGAGGACAAACTGCTTTAAATGTTGGAGTTGATCTTTACAAAAAAGGAATATTAAAAAGAAACGGTGTTAAAATTTTAGGTACGCCTGTTTCAACTATTCAGGATACTGAAGACAGATTACGATTTGATAAAAAAGTAAAAGAAGTCGGTTTAAAAACTGCCGTAAGCAAAACAGCTCACAATTTACAAGAAGCAATAGAAGCTGCCGAAAAAATAAAATTCCCTGTGATGGTTAGAATTGCATACGCACTTGGTGGTTTAGGTTCCGGAATTGTAAAGAATAAAAAAGAATTAATTGAAAAAGCTGAAAAGGCATTCCGGTTTACAAATCAAATTTTAATTGAGGAATCTCTTTACGGCTGGAAAGAAGTTGAATATGAAATTGTAAGGGATAAATATAACAACTGTATTACCATTTGTTCAATGGAAAATGTTGACCCAATGGGTATTCATACCGGTGACAGTGTTGTAATTGCACCTGTTCAAACTCTATCAGCGGCAGAAAATTTTAAATTAAGATCAATCGGTATAAAATTAATTAGACATCTTGATGTAATTGGAGAATGTAATATTCAATATGCTCTTGATCCAAGCTCAAATGATTACAGAATAATTGAAGTAAATGCCAGGTTAAGCAGAAGTTCTGCTTTGGCATCAAAGGCAACAGGTTACCCGCTTGCATTTATTGCTACAAAACTTGCTTTGGGTTATGCGCTAAATGAAATCCAAAATATTATTACAAAAGAAACTTCAGCCTGTTTTGAACCTGCATTGGACTATATTGCGTTAAAATTCCCTCGCTGGGATCTCAAAAAATTCAGTAAGGTAAATACACGAATTGGATCGGAGATGAAATCAGTTGGTGAAGTTATGGCTTTAGGCAGATCATTTGAAGAAGTTCTGCAAAAAGCAATAAGAATGCTGGATATTGGAATGAAGGGTTTTGTTGTTAACAATATTAAATTCAAAAATTTAGACGAAGAATTAGCAATACCCACAGATAACAGAATCTTTGCAATTGCTACGGCTCTTAAAAAAAGATATTCTGTAAAT
>PFGS01000119.1:0-147 GCA_002783525.1 Ignavibacteriales bacterium CG12_big_fil_rev_8_21_14_0_65_30_8
TACAGATCAAAGAACTGTTAAAGTTTTAGTTAATTTACTCGAACCAAAGGCTGAAGATTCATTTCTTCAATGGGGTTTTTTTAATTCTATCTTTGAGCGAAAAGAATATTTTGAAAGTTATGTTATGGAAAAAGTTGCAAGGGAAAT
>PFGS01000119.1:154-296 GCA_002783525.1 Ignavibacteriales bacterium CG12_big_fil_rev_8_21_14_0_65_30_8
AAGAATCCCGAATTAAAAATTGAGTTTGAAAAGAAATTAGCTGAAGATAAAAAATTCAGAGAAAGCCAAAGACAAAGATTGAATTTCTTTTATGAACGCTCACCCTATGTTGATGATCATTTAAATATTTACCCGGTTATGT
>PFGS01000119.1:352-5277 GCA_002783525.1 Ignavibacteriales bacterium CG12_big_fil_rev_8_21_14_0_65_30_8
CTGCTTGTTTACAAGTACAAATACTTGTATTAAGTATTAAATGGTAAAGTTGTGGATCGGTTATGTCCTTGTTGAAATAAGTTTTAATATATTTTTTCCTATCCGAATCTTTTTTAATTATATATATTTTTGCTTCTTCTCTTGTAAAATTTAAAACACTTTGTATCCTTTTTACTCTGTCTTGAAGATTGGCAACTAATCTTATATGTAAAGTATTCTTTAAATTTGCTGTGATTATACTACCACCTCTACCAATAATAATTGAATTACCTGCTTCTGCTAATTGCAATATTGTTGCCATAGTTTTTTGTACCAAAGTCCAGGATGCAGGTTGATTGCTGAATAATTCTGTTATATATGATTTTATGTCAGAATGTTTTTTTTCACTCATCAATTCTGCCAATCTCTTAGGCAGGTTATGGTGTTCCAATACCTTTTCAATTAAATTTTGATCAAAAACAGCCCATTTTTGTGATGAAAATATTTTATTTTCTTCAATATATTTTAGAAGATAATTTGATACATCTTTTGAACCCGCGCCCGTTTCTCTTGAAATTGTTATGCAGGGCAAAAATAATTTTTTCTTCTTTTCTTTAGTCAGATTTTTATGTCTCGACTTAATATATAAATGTGCTTTGTGTAATTTGCCTGAAGAAAGAAGTTCATCACTGCTTGTTTGTTTTATTACTTCATTCATTTTCTTTCCTCCCCATTAATTTTCACTAATTAACAATATATCTTAAATTAAGATTATAATTATCAAAGTCAATTTCTTTATTGCCTAAAAAATGGTTCGAAAATATTGTAAATTAAATAATTAAATTTTTTTTATTTAAAAATAATTAATAAGGAAATTAAGGGAGAATTAAAAAATGAAAACAAGAATAGAAACAGATAGTATGGGTAAAATTGAAGTACCCTCAGATAAATATTACGGAGCACAAACAGCTCGTTCGCTAATGAATTTTAAAATAGGCGGAGAAAGATTTCCAAGAGAATTAATCAGAGCTTTAGGCATTCTTAAAAAAGCCGCGGCACTTACAAATCAAGAATTGGGAACTTTGCCAAAAGATAAAGCAGATCTAATTGTTAAAGCTGCAGATGAAGTAATAGAAGGAAAATTAGATGAACATTTTCCATTAGTAGTATGGCAGACAGGCAGCGGAACGCAAACAAATATGAATTCAAACGAGGTTATTTCCAACAGAGCAATCGAATTAGCAGGTGGTGAGATCGGAAGCAAAAAACCAATTCATCCGAATGATGATGTAAACAAAGCTCAATCTTCAAATGATACTTTCCCGACCGCAATGCACATTGCAACCATAGAGGAAATTCATAGAAGACTTATTCCTATGGTAACAAAATTAAGAGATGCTTTAGATAAGAAAGCAAAAGAATTTAAAGACATTATTAAAATCGGAAGAACCCATTTGATGGATGCAACCCCGCTTACATTGGGCCAGGAATTTTCGGGCTATGTTCAGCAATTAACTAATGGATTGGAAAGAATAAATGGAACATTGCCAAGACTTTATGAATTAGCTTTAGGCGGAACTGCTGTCGGAACCGGGTTAAACACACACCCGGATTTTGCTGTTAAATCAGCTAAGAAAATTTCGGAAATTACAGGTAAACCTTTTGTAACAGGCAGAAATAAATTTGAAGGACTTGCAGCTCACGATGCATTTGTTGAATTCAGTGGAGTACTTAAAACACTTGCAGCATCACTTATGAAAATTGCAAATGATGTTAGATGGCTTGGCTCAGGTCCAAGATGTGGAATAGGGGAATTACATTTACCTGAAAATGAGCCGGGTAGTTCAATTATGCCCGGCAAGGTTAATCCAACACAATCAGAAGCAATGACAATGGTTTGTGCTCAAGTTTTTGGTAACGATACTACTATAAATTTTTCAGGTGCAAGCGGAAACTTTGAACTTAATGTTTTTAAACCTGTTATTATTTATAACACTCTCCAATCAGTCAGATTGATTGCAGATGCCTGCGAAAGCTTTACCGATAATTGCATAGTTGGAATTGAAGCAAATCAAGAAAATGTTAAAAAGAATTTAACAAATTCTTTAATGCTTGTTACTGCCTTAAATACTGTTATAGGTTATGACAATGCTGCGAAGGTAGCTAAAAAAGCTTTTAAAGAAAATACAACCTTAAAAGAAGCTGCAGTTAGTTTAGGTCTTTTAACTGCAGAAAAATTTGATGAGGTAGTCAGACCAGAAAAAATGATAGGTCCGAAAAAGTAAGAAGAGAATTAAAATGAAAAAGTTGATTTCAATTTCAATATTTTCACTTTTTCTTTTAACCGGATTTCTTTGCAGTGAAGATATTCAAGTTCAAAAAGGAACTGTTATATATCTAAACTTAGAAGGTGGATTTTATGGAATTATTGGAGATAACGGAAAACATTACGATCCTCAAAATTTACCCGATAATTTCAAAAGAGATAGTTTAAGAGTATCCTTTGAATATAAAGTAAGTGAAAATCAAGTCAGCGTTCATATGTGGGGAGAATTGATAGAAATTGTTAAAATTGTAGAATTATAAAACCTAGTTCCACTAAATTAAAGGACCAAAATATTGAATTGGAATGGAATGCTTTCGCTATTAATAGCGTGTGTGGAATTACTATTTCTTATTAACTTATTAATTTTTGCACAAAAAAATAAGTTAAATAAAATAGCTGAAATTCTGATTTTCATTTTAATGCTATATCAGTTATTAGAATTTACAATCTGCAGAGCAGCACCTAATAATACATGGATAATTTATATAGCTTTTTCTGCAATATCATTTTTACCTCCATTAGCACTTCTGTTCATTCTTAATTTAAAGGGTGTTCAAAACAAGTATATTAATTTGATATTTCTTCCTCCGGTTTTCTTTACAATATTTTATGTTTTTAACATAAATGTTTTTAAATTAATTGAATGCACTTCATTGTATTCAATTTATAAATATCCGTACGGAGATCTGTACGGTTTTTTTTATTATGTTCCGGTAATTATTTCCATCATAATATTATTTAAAGAGACCTTAAAAAAGAGAAAAGCTGAACTAATAATTTTATTAGTAGGATTTCTTGTAATGTCTTTTCCCGTTATTGTTGCCTTTATTTTAAAATTATTTGGTGACGGAAGACTTGTAACAACTATTGTTAGTGTGATGTGTAAATCAGCATTTTTCTTTGCTTTTTCTTTATTCTATTTTGCTTTACATAATAAATCAGAAAAAGAAAATGCCTGAAATAATATTAAATATTTATCTGATCATTAATGATAATTTAGTTAAAGAATTTAGAGTGGTGAGTTATAAAAAAGAGGGAACAGACAACGAAAAAATTGAATTCCTAAAAAGTAAAGTTGAATCGGATTTTAGTAATTCATATCAATTTGAGGCTCCTTGTGACAATAAAGGCAGATTTATGAATTATAATAAATTTTATAAATTAGAAAAAAAAGGAAGACATTTTGAATTGTTTGAAAATATTTTTTCTAGCTTTGATGTTCCTGAAAAACCGCTGGTATGTGTAACACCCGTTGTAGATGGTAAGATTTTAAATTAAATCTGTCTAAGTACTTCAGAAAGAGATTTTTCAATTGCAGATTTTAATTCCCTAATATTTACAGGTTTCTTAAAAATATAAGACAAACCTAATTCTTCATAATCGTGTATTGCTGATTTATCAATATTTCCGCTTAGCACTATAAATGGCGGTTTAATCTTTATCTCCGATTTATTTACTTCATTAATTAAATTATAGCCGTTCATTTCAGGCATATCATTTTCAGTAATTACAAGGGCAGGAGTATTGTTTTGAATTAATTCTAAAGCTTCTTTTCCGTTTTTTGCCAGAGTTACTTTGTATTCAGGTGAAATGTTATTCAGAATTTTTGAATATAGAATTGAATCTGTTTTATTATTATCAACATATAAAATATTATCCGATGCAACAGGTAAAGTAAATAAAAATTCGGTTCCTTTTCCGTAAACACTTTCTACTCTAATTTCGCCGCCGTGTTTTTCAATTATCTCTTTTACAAGTGAAAGTCCAAGCCCACTTCCTTTTTCTCCTTTGGTTCCTTCTGAAGTATATTTTGCATCTACATTAAATAATTTATCTAAATTTTCTTCTTTAATTCCAATACCGTTATCCTTTATTGAAAATTCAATAAATCTGGATTTATCAAAAGAACGTTTGGAAATAATTATTTTACCACCGTCATTAGTAAATTTTATTGCATTAGAAAGTAAATTATTAAATACTTGTTGAACAAGATCTTTATCAACAAATACTGTTGTTTCATCTTCAATGGTTGAATTTAATTTAATGTTTTTTTGTACTGCAACACCAGCCATTAAGTTAATTGATGAATCAATTATATCTTTAATTTGGAATCTGTCAGGTTCAAATCTTACTCTTCCGGTTTGTAGTCTTGTCCAATCCAGTAATGAGTTAACTAAAGACAACATTGTATTAGCTGAGTCTTGTATATATTTAATGTACTGCCTTTTTTCTCCTTCCTTTAATTCATTATCGTTTAAAAGTAGATCAGTAAAACCAACCACAGAACTAAAAGGTGTTCTAAGGTCGTGCGAAATTATTGATATAAATTTATCCTTAGTTTCATTTAATTTTATCAGTTTATCACTTGATTTTTTCAATTCAATTTCTGCTTTCTTTCTCAAAGAAATATCGCTTACTAATCCATATAATTTTTGAATTTTACCATTTGAATTTCTTATAATGTTTAGTTTGTTTCTAACCCAAACTACATTGCCAAGTTTACTTATAATTCTAAATTCAACTTCACCTGACATTTGTATTCTGCTCTGGAATAAATTTTTAAGTTTGGTTTTAACATGCGCAAAATCATTAGGATGAATTATTCTCATCAACATTTTTG
>PFGS01000119.1:5312-15668 GCA_002783525.1 Ignavibacteriales bacterium CG12_big_fil_rev_8_21_14_0_65_30_8
ATTTTTTCAACAGAGGTTGTGTAAAATACTGGCCTTAAATTATTATTTATATTTTCGTAAGTGTAAAGGAAGTCATCAATATTATCAGTAATATTTCTATACTTTTCTTCTGATTGTTTAATTATTTCCTGAACGCGTTTTTTCTCAGTAATATCTCTTACACTAATTACTAAATATTTTATGCTGTTTACTTTTACTACACTAGCTGACGCTTCGCAATAAAAATTAGAATTATCTTTTTTAACTGCTATAAATTCAAATTTAGAATATTGTTTATTTCCGTCTTTAATTAGTTTTAAGTATTCTTCAACTTTGTTGGCGTGTCTTTCATCTGTTAACGACAAAAAGTTTAGCCCTAAAAGATCCCTTGTGTTTTCATATCCAAATATTTTTGCAAAAGCAATATTGGTTAATTCAAATTTATTATTTTTAACCAGAGCTATACCATCGTGTGAGGAACTGAATATGGAACTGAATAATTCTAATTCTTTGTCTAAAAATTCTTTTGAAGTTATATCAGTTAAATAACAGTTGAAATATTTTACCTTGAACTTCTCATCAAGAACAGGATAAAATTTAATTATAAAAATTACTTTATCTTTATTTCCTGTTATAAAAGGAAGTTCTAATGCAGTGGTTGAAGCATCATCAAGAGATTTTATATTAAAATTGTCTGAACCAAAAGATTCATAATCAATAAAGTCATTTATTTTTTTACCTAATATCTTTTCTTTAGGAAGTGAAAGTGTTTTACATAAAATTTTATTTACATAAATGAATGTTCCGTTTTTATCAATGTTACAAATATTCTTGTCAGAATTGATTACAATATTTCTATATTTTTCTTCATCAATTTTTAATTTTTCATATTCATCAACCCAAGCGGTAACATTTGTGCAGAAAACAAATATTGAATCTTTCTTTTCGCTTGTAAAAGTAAACTTTGCTTCAATTGTTTCTTTTTGTCCTTCATTTTTGAATACGGTAATATTTTTTGTAATAGTACCTTTATCTTTTAACTCTTCAACCAGATTATCATAATATTCAAAATCAAACAAACCGAGAATACGCCCAAAAAATTTATTATAGATTTGACTTTTTGAATAACCAAACAACTCTTCAGAGGATTTATTCCAGAAAATAACTTTACCTTCTAGATCCACAGTAAAGACTGCATCAATTACAGATTCAACTAAATGCTGATAATTGAGCAACTCTTTTTTCTCTGCATTAAGAGTTTCAATTTTATGATCTAATTCTTCACTTTGCTTTTGTAGTTTTTTTATCTGTTCATTTAATTTATTTTTCTCGTCTCTAAACAGTTCTTTTTCAGCATCAAGTTTTTCTGTTTCTCTTTTGATTTTATTTTCAATATTTATTTGTTCTGAAATATCAAAAATTGAAATGAATAATAGTTTTATGTTTTGGTTTTGATCAAGAGAAGGACAAATAACAACTTGTAAAGTTGATTTTTTATTTTCAAAGTTAAACGAAACTTTTTCTTTGGAATTTTTTGCTTTGCTTATAGCAGGACTAAATTTATCAGAATAATTACTTAATTCATTTATTAAATACTTTTCACTTCTTGTTAATTCTGTTAAAAAGTCATTTGTTCCTTTACCGAATTTATGCAGTATATTCCCTGAAGTATCAGCTATTAAATGATAGCCATCTTGTGAGTTTATAAAATCCAGTAAATATCTGGTTCTTAGAGTTTCTTGTTGCTGTGTTTCTAAAAATATTTTTGAATCTTCAAATAATATAATACCGCCGGCAAAATCATCGTCTTCCCAAAGAGGAGCTCCTTTTACAATTAGTTTAATAGAATATTTATCAATTCCTTTTTGAGTCTTAACTTCAGTCTCAAAATAATTCCCTTCGGCAGTTGACTTAACTTCTTCAAGAAAATTTTCCCCCAAATCTGAAAACTCATTTAAAATATTTTTGCCTAAAAGGTCTTTTGATTTTATTTTGTAGAGGTTAGCAAATTTGAGATAACTTTCATTTACATAGTCAATTTTCCAATCAGAAGAAAACGTAATAATCCCTATCGGTGCTTTATCAATAACGCTCGATAAATAACCTTCTCGTGTAATGGCTCGTAATTTTTCCGTAGTTTTTCCCATTAATTCAATAATTATTTAAAAACACTTAATTTTATTCAATTATCGTGCTAATAATTTAAAATATTTATTTAAAAATGAGTAAAATTTTTCATTGATACAATTTTGGGAGAAAATAATTCAAAATCGATTAAAAGAGCAATTTATTGGATAAAAAATTAAAAATATGATAGTTCTTTTTTTTTATAAAATTAATTTAATTAACTATTATTTGTCTCAAATTGGTCGATATTCATCAATTATCTTAAAATGAGCAGAATTACCCATTTTTATGTTTTACGTAATGAAGTCTCCAATTTAGCTCCCATACTTTTCCATTGTCTTTTGAATACTCCCAATCCCAGTCAAATTTAGTCTTTGTGATATTATAAAAAACCATTCTTTGCAAAATTTTTGTATTGTTTTTTCCACTAACTTCTCGAGACAAAATCATTTTGCCATTTTCAAATTTTCCTGTAAAAGACATGTAAGCGCCTGTGTTATCAACCCAAGTTTGTTCCCATATTTTTTTTGTTGAATTGTAAACGGAATAACTTTTACCATTAAATGGTTGAGCGCCTTTCGTAGAAAAATTTTCATTGATTACACAACCGCCCAAAATCTTTTGAACATTGTTACTACCGTAAGCTGTATCTCCTGTTTGTGTTATCCAATAAATTACCCAATTGCCAACCCAAAAATCAAATTGTTTAGCTTCTAGAGAAGAACAAGGAGGTGTATTTTTTGTTTGCGTAAAATTAATTGATACTGAAAAAATTATTATTAAAATTATGAATAGGAATCGACAGTTAAATCTTTTCATTTTAATTTTTTTGTTATTTAGTTCAAAAAATATTTTAAGTAGAGATATACTGACTAATGAATTAATGAGTATAAATTTTGTAAATTTATAACATAAAGTCTACACAAAAATTAATATGCTAAATTTAATTGGAATATTGGGTAATAAAACTCTGAAATTTGTTCAGGAATCAGGGCAGGTATTTAATCTTTTTTTTGGAATATTAAAAAATCTTACTCAAGTAAAGAAAAGTAGAAAATTAATTTTTTCACAGATGGAACAGATCGGGGTAAACTCTTTACCATTAGTTTTGATAATAGCTGTATTTACTGGAGCCGTTGCAGCTTGGCAGGCAGCTTATCAATTAAAAGGGATAGCACCAATGTCTTTATTAGGCGGTGCAACTAGCAGAGCAATAATTACCGAACTAAGCCCTGTACTTACAGGTATTGTAATTGCCGGACGAATTGGTGCTTCCATAGCTGCAGAGATAGGAACTATGAAAGTAACCGAACAAATTGATGCATTAGAATCAATGGCAATTGATCCAATTAGATATTTAGCAATGCCCCGATTTTTAGCTTCAATTTTAATGATGCCTGTACTAGCAATTTTTGCTAATGTTATTGCTGTAATTGGTGCATATTTAGTCTCAAATTACTTCTTGGGTCTTTCATTCAATGTCTTTTTTCAATCTGTTGAAAGATTTTTTAGTATTGGAGATTTTATTGCCGGAATAATGAAAACAATTATTTTTGGTGGTATTACAGCTTTATTAGGTTGCCATATCGGTTTTAAGACAAATGGAGGGGCTGAAGGTGTTGGTAAGGCTACTATCAGATCTTTTGTACTTTCTGCAGCTTTTATTTTAATATTAGACTATCTGCTTTGGATGTTATTATTTTAATTAAAATATTAAAAAAAGTATTGATTATATGAACCCAATATATTAAATTACCATTACAGGGATTCATTAAGAACTACCCCCCCTTGATGAATCTTTTCGGATGCCCGGTAGCCCTCCACCGGGCACATTTTTTCAGTTTTATATAGAAAAAATGATTAAATTTACAAGTCACAGACTCAACTATTAAAAGAAGAGGCAGCTATGGATAAACTACAATATAGTATAAAAAAAAGAACTACAAAGATAGAATTGCCGGCAGAATTAGGATTTGGCCGATTATTTACTGATCATTTTTTTGAAATGGATTATAGTCCAGAAAAAGGATGGCATAATCCAATAATTAGACATATAGAAAATTTATCTATTCATCCCGGTTCAATGTTCATTCACTACGGTCAGGCTATTTTTGAAGGCTTAAAAGCTTTTAAAAGTGCTGACGGCAGAGTTACTATCTTTAGACCAAAAGCCCATTTTCAGAGGCTGAATAATTCAGCCAAAAGGATCTGTATTCCACAAGTTGATGAAGATTTTCTATTACATGCTTTAACTGAATTGGTTTCCATAGAGAGCGATTGGATCCCAACAAATCCTGGAGAATCTTTATATATTCGTCCTGTTATTTATGGTATGGATTCATCATTAGGTGTTAAACCTTCAGCAAGTTATAAATTGTTTATTCTTTTGTCACCTGTTGGTGCATATTATCCTGAAGGGTTCAAACCTATTAAAATTTTAGTTCAGGATGATTACGTAAGGGCCGTAAGAAAAGGTCTTGGTGAATGCAAAACTCCTGCTAATTATGCAGCTAGTTTATTAGCAGCTACAGAAGCAAAAGCAAAAGGATTCACACAAGTACTTTGGTTAGATGGAGTTGAACAAAAGTACCTTGAAGAAGTTGGTACCATGAATATTTTTGTTGAATTTAAAAATGAAATAGCTACGCCTAAATTAAACGGAAGTATTCTTCCTGGAGTTACAAGAAGATCAGTTATCCAATTATTAAAAGATAAAGGCTTAAATGTTACAGAAAGAGCAATCTCAATTGATGAAGTTGTTAGTGCTTATAAAGATGGTACATTGGTCAGTTTATTTGGAACCGGAACTGCAGCAGTAATTTCACCTGTTGGTTGGTTAACCTATAAAAATTTGGAAATGGTTATAAACAATGGAGAACCAAGTAAAATTGCTCAAGAGTTATTTGATCAGCTTAACTCTCTTCATACATTAAAAGTTGAAGATAAATATGAATGGGTTGTTCAGGTAAATAAAGAGGAAGTAGAAATTTAGTACTTATTTAAAATAATTATTTAAAAAGACGCTTTTTAAGCGTCTTTTTTTTATTTAAAAATATTTTTGGAAACTCTTGACAAGTGTACATATGTTCACTATATTTATAGTAAACAAATGGACACTATATGAGCAAAAATATAACAGATAGACAAAAGGAAATTCTTGATTTTATACAAAATTTCAAGGAATTGAATGGATACCCACCAACATTAAGAGAAATTGGAAAATTTTTTAATATATCCTCTACTTTTGGAGTAAAAAGGCATTTAGATGCTTTGGTCAAAAAAGGATATTTAAATGTTGAAAGTAATGCAAGTCGTGGTATTTCAATTGTAAGAGATCAAAACACTAACAATTCAAATAATAATTCAAAAGAAATACCTATTGTTGGCAGGGTAGCCGCTGGCATTCCGATAACATCATATGAAAATTTAGAAGGAACTGTTTCTATAGATTCTTCGTTTTTTAAAAGAGAGGATGAGGAAAATTTTGCTCTTAAAGTTAAGGGTGATAGTATGATAGAAGAAGGAATATTTGAAGGTGATCTACTTGTTATTACACCACAAAAAACTGCCAATAATTATGATATAATTGTTGCAATGGTTGATGGAGAAGCAACTGTTAAAACATATATAAATAAAAATAAGACTATCACATTATTACCGGCAAATAAAAATTATTCTCCCATTGTAATAGAATCGAAACAAGATTTTAGTATAATTGGTAAAGTAAAAGGAGTTCTAAGATGGATGAATTAAGAAAAAATGAAAAATCGAAAACAAATATTTTTATATCTGCAATTAACGGAAGATATGAAGTACAATTCCTTTATAATTTAAATCCAATATTATTTCATCCATACTATATATCAAAAAATAAATTAGGAAAAAAAGTTTTATATGGCAGAATATCTAATTCATCAGCAATTGAAAAATTTGAATTTAAATACATAGCAAACATAAAAGTATTAAAGAACAAAAAATTTTCTCCAATCATTCCAATAATGTCAATGGTAAGTTAAAAAGATGAGGTAAGATAATGATAAAAGAAGAAATGAAAAGAAAACAAATAGATCTATTAGTAGAAGAATTTTGGAAGTTGGGTTATCTAACTGTAAGCAGAAAGTTGGGTACATATTTACCTGAACCGCAGAAAGTTGGTAAATATTCTGTTGATGTTATTGCAAGATATAATAAGAATTATGCAATTGGATTGACCTTAAATGATGATGAATTACATAAATCAGATTTAATGGAAGAGATTATTTACTTGTCAACAAGAAAAACAAAATTCACGAACAAAAAAGTAATGTTATTTTTAGGAGTTGGTCCTGATCATTTTCAGAAAATGCGAATTTTAATAAGTTCATTAGATGAAAATATCAAAAAAAATATTAAACTTTTTAATCTGTCTGAAAGACAGGTAAGTTCAAGACATTTGAGTAAATACCAAACCAGATTATTTGTTTCTTAAGCTGATAATTTCCTTTTTTCAAAAACTAAATTCTAATTAAGCATTTTCCTATCAAAATTTCCTAATGTATAGGTTTTATTGGTATTAAAAATCTTGACATTCAGGCATCTTACCTTTAATTTTACACGCTTTAACTATATTTTACCTTAATAACAATTTAGGTTTTTATTGTCCTCGAAAAAAAAAATATTTGATCAAATCAAACTGTCTGGTGATATTCCAAATCATATTGCAATTATAATGGATGGTAACGGTAGATGGGCCAAAAAAAGAGGATTACCAAGGGCTGCAGGTCATAAAAAAGGTGTTGATACAGTTAAAGAAATAACGGAAAATTGTGCTGAAATAGGTGTTAAGTATCTAACTTTATATACTTTTTCAACAGAAAATTGGAACAGACCCAAAGATGAAGTTTCAACTTTGATGAGATTGCTTCTTAAAAGCCTAAAAGAAAGGGTTTCTGAGCTAAATGAAAATAATATAAGACTTTCAACAATAGGAAATATTTCTGCTTTACCTAATGCAGTTCAGAATGAATTAAAGGAAGCAATAGAAAAAACAAAAAATAATGATAAAATGACGCTTAATCTTGCATTAAGTTATAGCGGCAGATGGGAACTAATAGAAGCTATAAAAAGTATAGGGAAATTAGTTTCACAAAGAAAATTAAAAGTTGAAGATATAAATGAAAATAGTATAAAAAACTTCCTTACTACAAAAAATATTCCTGACCCAGATCTTTTGATAAGAACCAGTGGTGAGTTTAGAGTAAGTAATTTTTTACTTTGGCAAATTGCATATACAGAATTTTTTATAACAAATGTTTTTTGGCCGGATTTCAATAAAAATCATTTAGTAGATGCAATTAAAAGCTATCAAACAAGAGAAAGAAGATTTGGAAGAGTTAGTAATCAAATTAATGAAAAAAAGAAGGTTGAAGGCTTCAATAATGCCCATATACAAACCTAGTATTCAGATGAAAATATTATTATTTATTATACTTTTTTTATCTGTAAATCCCTCGTTCGGACAAACAGAAAAAAACACTTATAAAATTTTAGGTATTTCTGTTCAAGGTAATAAATCTGCAGATGCCACTACAATAATAGCAAACAGCGGAATTAAAGAAGGTGATGAATTATTGATCCCTGGTGATAAAACGATGAACGCAATTCGTCAGCTTTGGGGACTGAATATTTTTTCTGACGTAAAAATAATTATTGACAAACAAGTTAACAATGGAGTCTTTCTTTTAATAAAAGTAACTGAATACCCAAGGGTTGAAAAAGTTGTTTATTTGGGTAATGATGAATTTGATGAAACAGATTTTGAATCTGTAAACAATTTCTTAAGAGGTCAAATATTAAAGCCTCAAGAAATAAATAGGCTGAAAGAAAGAATTATTTCCCTTTATTATGAAGACGGATATCTTAATGCAAAAGTAACTTCACAAAGCTTTGTATATTTTACTGCCGATACTTCTAAAGATGGAATTATTGTTACGTGGAGGGATGAAAAAGATTTTTCAAAAGAATATAAATTGCTATATGAATTTGATGATGATAGAACTATAAATAATTTAATTTCAAAAATTAAAGATAGAATACTTTTAATATATAATATAGTTGAAAACGATAAGATTACAGTAAGAGATATTTTGTTTACAGGTAACAATGCTATAGATTCGGATGATTTAATCTCTGAGATGTCTGAAATAAACATTGCAAAATGGTGGAAATTCTGGAGTGGTTCAGAATTTGAGCCAAAAGGATTAAAGAGTGATGAAAAAGATATCGTAAAATACTATACCAGCAAAGGATATAGAGATGCTGAGATTTATTCTGATTCATTAATTTTTTCAAATGATAAAAAAGATGTAAAAATTTTAATAAATGTTGATGAAGGTCCGCTTTATCATGTTAGAAATATAACTTGGGAAGGCAATACAATTTATGATGATGTAGTCTTAAATTCCAGATTAGGATTTTTGAAAGGAGATGTTTATGATTATGAAAAAATGGAAAGGAATTTAAAAGGAAACGAACAGCAGAATGATATTTATGCCTTATATCTGGATAATGGATATTTAATGTTTAATCTGGAGAAGATTGAAAATAGAATTCCCGGTGATTCTGTTGATATAACAATTAGAATGCAAGAAAAAAATAGATTCAGAGTTGGAAGCGTAGATATTAAGGGTAACGATAAAACTATGGATAATGTAATAAGAAGAGAATTATATACTATCCCCGGAGACTATTTTAACAGAGCACTTTTACTTAGAAGTATACAACAACTGGCTAATTTAAAATATTTTAATGTTGAAAAATTATATGGACCGGAGGGAATTAATACCGGACTTGCAAACGACAGTACTGTGGATGTGGGTTTTAATGTTTCTGAAAAATCAAGTGACTTTTTAAATGCTTCTATTGGGTATAGTGGGAGCTTTGGATTTAGCGGAGCAGTTGGTTTTACTTTAACTAATTTTTCTCTTGCTCATCCATTTGCTTTAGGTGGTGGACAAACTCTCAGTTTTAATTGGCAGTTCGGTGTTGGTAGTCTTTATAGAACATTTACTTTAGGATTTACAGAACCTTGGCTTTTTAACACTCCAACACTTGTTGGATTTCAATTATTTGATACAAGACAACAATTTGTTTATGATTTGAGACAAACCGGCGGTACCGTAACTTACGGTAAAAGATTATCCTGGCCGGATGATTTTTTCAGATTTAGAGCTTTATTTAAATATCAGCGAAATGATGTTATCTCTGGTGGAGGATTCTTTCAAGAGGGTAAAACACAAGAATTTACTTTGGGTACAACTATTTCCAGAAAAAATGTTGACAATCCAATTTTTCCATCATTTGGTTCTAGTTTAGAATTAGATGCTCAAATTTCAGGTGGTCCATTTTTACCCGGTGATGTAGATTATTTAAAAATTAATTTTAGGACAGAGTGGTATAGAAGATTATTTAACTCAAACAGAGTTTCTTTATATACAACTGCTGATTTGGGATATCTAAAAGAAATAGAAGCAGGTACACCTATTCAACCATTTGAATTTTATTTTATGGGTGGTAACGGTTTAGTTATTGCAACAACTTCACTCAGAGGTTATGCTGACAGATCAATAGGTCCTCAAAACACATTAGGTAATGTTGTTGGTGGTAGAGTTATGACAAAATACACTGCCGAACTTAGAGTTGCTGTGGCATTAGAACCAATTCCATTTTATCTTTTGGCATTTGTTGAAGCAGGGAATGTTTTTGAAAATATTGAAACAACAGATCCATTTAACCTAAGAAGATCTGCCGGATTTGGTGCAAGATTATTAATTAACCCTGTAGGTTTAATTGGTTTTGATATTGGTTATGGTTTTGATAGAAAAATTGTAGATGGAATTGATCCTAAATGGGAATTCCATTTTCAATTTGGTAAAGGTTTTTAATTATATTTATTTCAAATTAAATAAGAAGGTGATGATAGTGAAAAAGAACTTAATGATAGTAGCTGCTGTAATATTAATGGGAGTTGCAAGTTTTGCTCAAACAAAAATTGGATTTGTTGATTCTCAATTAATACTTCAACAATTACCAATAGCTATTAAAGCTCAAGGTGACCTTGATGCTTTAACAAATAAGTGGAGTGCACATATCGACAGCTTATCAAAAGAATTGCAAAATGACTATGCAAATTATCAAAAAAATGCTAAAACTTATGACAAGACAAAATTAGAAAGTGAACAAAAAAGACTAGTAGCAAAGCAACAAATTATT
>PFGS01000168.1 GCA_002783525.1 Ignavibacteriales bacterium CG12_big_fil_rev_8_21_14_0_65_30_8
TTCCAGATATTAGTATAATAATATTATCTACGATTTTATTGTTTCTTTCAATATTATTTAACATTAGAAATAATGATATATCGAGTATTGCTCTGTCGATTACTAGAGTACTTTTTATTTTCGCAACCATTTATTCCGTAAGATATTTTTCAAAATATTATTCTAGTTATTATATCTTTAAAATTATTTTCCTAATTAGCCTTCTTCAATTACCATTGGGTTTAATAGAATTTTATTTCTTTAAAATACCTGGCTTATACCAAGTAGATGTTGCTTCAGGAACTTTTGGATATTCTATGCATGGTCCCCTTTCCTTTTTTCAGATTATCATGATAATACTTGTTTCTAAATCAAATGTAGATTGGGTAGAAAAATATAGATATATAATTAATATTGGTCTTGGGATTTCAATATTATTTACTTTTTCGGGCGGTGGAATGCTTGCATTGATGCTTGTGTCACCATTTCTATTTAGAGGATCATTTAAAAGGGTATTAGGTACAGTTATTGGAAGTATGTTTATAGTTTTAATAATTTATTTTGGGTCTGCAATAATAGCACAAAAATTTGGTAACACAGCATCTAATCTAAATTTAATGTCATATGGCTATGACCAATTCATTGCTAGTATTAACATATTTGAGAAAAACAATAAGTATTATGAAAATAGGAGCCGCGGATATGCAATGCGAAATGCTTTTTCTTATGTAAGTCATAGTCCGGAAAAATTATTATTTGGAGAAGGGAGTGGTTCATTAACGAGTTCATTTGCGCTAGATAAAGAGTCATATTTAGAATCCAAGCTATTCGCGACAAAGCCTGTCATTAATACCCCTTCATTTTTTATCGTTGAAAATGGATTGGTTTTTCTCATACTTATTTCTATTTATGTTTATAGAATGATAACGTATAAACATACAATAAATAACCAAATAATTTTAGCAATAGTATTTACTGCATACTATTTTTATTATAATATATTTTTCCATCACCAAGTACTTATTGCATTATTAATTGCGCATAAAATATTATTCGAAGGAAATGATGAGAGGAATGAAATACACAATTATTCTGCCATTTAAAAATGAAGCATCAAATCTTAATGGAGTTCTTGATTCAATAACTAGCCAATCTTTAAGTCCATACGAAGTATTATTAATAGATGATAAATCTTTAGATAATTCGAAAACTATTATTAATTCTTATTTAATGAAGTATACATATATTAAATATTTTCAATATGAATCAAAGGTTGACTTTTATCAACTTGGAGGCAAAATTGTAAATATGTTTCACTATGGAATGAGTCTGAGTGATAAAAGTACAGAATGGATAATAAAGCTCGATGCTGATATTATGTTTGGTAGTAATTTTATGGAAAAAATATCTCGCAAAGTCACTGGGAAAAAATATGGTATTATATCTGGTACACCCTATGAATATATAAATAATAAAAAGATACTTGACTTTAGTCCAATTTGGCATACACATGGTCAATTTAAGGTATATAGAGTTCAATGTATAAACGAAATGGGGGGGCTAATACCTGATTTAGCCTGGGATGGAGCTGATAATATTATTGCACGATCTTTAGGATGGGAGACAGAGTCATTTAGGGATATACTGTATCATCATCGACGACCGACTGGCTCAAGGAACTCAAAGATGACTGGAAGAATAAAGCACGGGATTGGTGCGTATAAACTTGGCCAGGATGGATTATATGTAACCTTTCGAGCAATTCATGATTTAGTAAAGTATCCAGTAATAATTGGTAGTATATCAATGTTATATGGATATTTAAAAGCCTTTTTTACAAATGAAAAAAAAATATTGAATAAAGAGCAAAGAAAATTAGCTAGGAAATTATATTGGTCGAGTGTTTTACCCCGTTTTAAAAATAAAGAATATATATTTTTACAGATGAGAGAGAAATGAAAATACTTATCACAACACACACTCAATATCAAAAGAATGCATATGCCAAGCATTTTGAGCGAGCAAAATATCTTGCAAAATTAGGAAACGAAGTTACTTTTCTAATTACCAGTAATTCGAGGAAGATAGGTTTCGAAGAAAAAATAATTGACAATGTAAAAGTATTAATGGCACCTGATTTATTATGGGGTGTTTTAAGACAAGGGCTATGTCCATGGAACATAATTAACCGTATTATTAAACTTCTGGTAATTGGCCCATTTAATTCAATTCACACAATCGATTCCAGACCCGCAACGATACTGCCTGCATTGGTTTCTAAATTAATATTTAAATCAAAATTATTTATGGAATGGACAGATTTATTCGGACGCGGTGGAGCAATGACTCAAAGATCTTCAAAATTATATCAACTCACATTTGGAAAAATCGAGTCCTTTTTTGAAGAATATTTCCGAAAATATGCTGATGGTACTTTTACAATTTCAACATATTTAACAGATCTTCAGAATAAACATTTGAATATTTCTAAAGATAAAAATAAACAGCTTCCACTTGGGTCAGATATGGCTAGAATTATTGATTATGATAAAAAATTATTAAGATTAAAAATGAACCTTGATATAAATAAAATATTCTTGATTTATGTAGGTAATATTTATCCAGACGACGAGGAAGTATTAATTAGTGTTTGTAATGAAATATTAAAAAAATATGACGAAGTGAATATAATTCTTATTGGTATGAAATTTCTTAATTACTCGGGGAAACAACAATATATTTGCCCGGGATTTGTTGACGATGAAACATTATTTGATTATTTAGGTGCTGCTGATATCAACTTGCTACCTCTCAAAGATAATATTACGAACAATGCCCGCTTCCCTAGTAAAATGAATGATTATTTTGTTACTGCACGTCCATTAGTTGCATCCCCAACAGGTGAAATAAAAATATTATACAATAATTATAAATTTGGTATTTTATCAGATTCCGATAATCAGACAGATTTTAGAAATGCAGTGCTTGAAATGATTAACAGTTCAGATCGGTGGTCGGAGTATGGGGCCGAAGCCGTGCGATGTGCGAGAGAAAAATTTGATAATAATATATTAGCAAATCAAATTATAGACCATTATAAAAAATGTGGAGTTGTGGAATGAAAGAATTATCACTGAATAATCCCAGTCTTGTAACTGGAGGTTGTGGTTTTGTAGGCAGAAATCTGGTCCGTAGACTGTTTAAATCTGATACAAAGGGAGATATCGTTATTGTTGATGATATATCAACAGGGCGTATTCCGGAAGAGTGGATTGACGTTGAATATGAAAAAGAATCTATCTCGGAAAGTGCTATTATATACCACTTAGAAAAAGCAAAAAAAATGCTTTTTATCAAAAATGATTTTTTAAATGTCCTTCTTCGTACTGATGCTTTTTATACACCATTTTTCCTTGAGAATAATTTTTTCAAGTATGCATATCATTTTGCTGCTATAGTAGGCGGTCGGTTGAAGATTGATGGTGATCCAATATCGGTTGCTAAAGACCTTTCTTTGGACGCACAGTTTTTTAACTGGGCAGTAAAAAACAAAGAGAT
>PFGS01000271.1 GCA_002783525.1 Ignavibacteriales bacterium CG12_big_fil_rev_8_21_14_0_65_30_8
TATTTTAGATGTATTACTTCTGGTAGGATAAATTTCTCCATTAAGATTTATTACAAATCTCTTCCATAAAGGATATTGCCAAAACCTTGGCTTTGAAACATTTTCTTCAGGTGGAACACCTTTTTCTGCATCATTATATGCAATGGTTAAATTTAATTTTAACCTTGGATTATTATAATAACCAATCTTCCCAAAAAAGTTTAATGATTTGCTGAAACTGTTAACTCTAACTTTTGAATTATTTTTATAAGAACTTGGTAAAGAAAATCCATCTCTTTTGTTGTATTGAATTGCTGCCATAATAAAAAACGGATTCAATTTGTTAGAATAAAGTCCGGAGTAGCTTTGGCTGTTATTTTCTCCCAATTTAAAATTTAATCTGCTGACAGCTGATTTATCTTCTAGTGATAAAGAATTTATTTCAACTAAGCCTGAAATAGAATTTGCACCGTAAGTAGTTGACGGTATCCCTTTTATTATGTTTATCGATTCAATTACATCCGAAGGAATAAGACTTAAGTCAATTCTATTATCCCAGGGTATGTTTAAAGGAATTCCGTCAAATAATAGAGTAATTTGTCTTTCTCCGTTTCCTCTTATAAAATATAGAGTTTCACCCCTGGAGTTGGTTTGAACTTTTACCGAAGGTATAAGTCTTCCAATATCGCTTAAGTTTAATGCATCTGCTTCTTCAACTTCTCTTGCATCAATATTAATTTCAAGTTTTGTTTTTAACTGTTTATCTGCTTCAATAGAAATTTCTTTAAGCTTATATGTTTTAAGTGAATCTTTATTTTGTCCGAATAAATTGAATGAAATAAATACAAACAAAATGATGAAATAATTTTTAGCTTTCATTTAAGTGCTCCCCGTAAATTTTTACTACCATATCTGCTTTAGAATCAAGATTAAAATTATTTATAATTCTTTCTCTTCCTTTTTGTCCAAAACTTTTTCTTTTATCTTTAGAATTAATAAGAAATTCTATTTTTTCTGTAAGATCTTTTGAGTTTTTATTTTCGAATAAATAAGACGTTTCATTATCTACGGCAATATCAAGAACACCATCAGAATTTGAGCATACTGTTGGAAGTCCCATTGCCATTGCTTCCGCCAAAGCAAGTCCAAAAGCCTCAGCATGTGAGGGAAAGATAAAAATATCTAAAGCAGCAAGAGTTTCTCTAACATCTTTCAAGTATCCGGTAAATATTAAATTATTAATTTTATTTTTTTCTGCTAAAGATCTTATTCTTAAAGCAAAATCATCTTCGCCTCTGCTTGCTTCACCAATAACAATAAACTTTAAATGATCATGTCTTTTGTTCAATTCAACTACTGCTTCCAAAAATTCTTCATGCCCTTTTCCGGGACTAAATCTTCCCATCATTCCAATTACCAGTTCATTCTTCTTTATTTCCCATTTTTTTCTTCCTTCGATCAACTTATCTTCATTTGGAGCATAATAATTAGTGTCTATTCCGTTATGTAATAGTATCACTTTACTTTCATCTACCGGACAAGTATCCAGCAGATTTTGCTTTATTATATTACTAATGGCAAATAATTTAGTAACTCGTTTATAAATAATTTTATGTAGAAAATCTTTTTTAATTATAAACGAACCAACATGCTTTGTTAAGAACAATGGGATTTTACTTCTAATTAATTTTAAGGCAGGCACTATTAACCAAAGGTCTTTAGATGCGTAAGTGTGGATCAAATCAAATTTATTTTCTTTTATTAAATTATTAAGAATAAAAATATTAACAAAATATTGAAACTTACTTGCACTCAACGGATAAATAATGATCCCTAAATTATTTGCTTCAATATGTATTCTGGAATCTTTTACACATATGAGAGTGATCTCACATTTTCTTTCAAGTAACTTTTTAATTGAGGTTATGGTGATCATTTCCATACCACCCCAACTTTTTGATAAACAAGAATAGAGAATTTTCATAGACAAAAATTAATATATTTTCTTAAGTGTTGCTTTGCTGAAATAATGTGAAAGGATTTCGTCAAATTTATATCCGGTAGCTGACATAACAGCAGCTCCAATTTGGCAAAGCCCTACTCCATGTCCCCAACCTGCACCTTTAATTATAAATGTTTGAGGTAATCCATCTTTAATGTTTTGTTTTTCTATTATAATTGCAGAGCTGTATAAATGTGTTGGAGATAAAATTCTTCTTATTTCTAATTCTTTGCCAATAATTAATGTTTTTTTAGAACCTACAATTTTTAAAGTAATTAATCTTCCTGAATCACCTCTCTGCCCCGGAACTAGATCTACAATATCACCAAAATCAAAATTTGTATTTTCATTTATTAACTTTGATATAGTTTTTTGATCGTATTTAACTTCCCATCTATAAAAATCATTTGTGCTTTGATCATAATCTACAAGAATATTTGAAAGCATTTCTTTATCGTTTCTGTTGCAGAAAGCCGGGGGTGAATTTAATATCCATTTACTGACACAATTTTCATCGTTAAAATTCAGACTATAATTTTCAGGCTCATATTTATAATCTATAACCGAAGTTAAATACTCTATCTTGGTTGGCTCCCAAACATTTTCAAAAGATTCTGTAATTCCTCCGCAGCATTTTGAATAACGGGTATCACAAATATTATCTTTATAAGTTAGTACAAGTCCTTCGGTTTCATTTACTGCTTTCAAAGCCATACCTGTAGAAAGTTTCGTTATGCCATGGTATCTCTGACAATGATCAGAAGCACAGACATCATAATTTTCATGTTCCTGTTGTTTAATCCAGGTTATATGTTCGGCAGTATCTTTCTGATTGGGTTCTTTAATTTTAGTTATTTTCTGCTTTGTGTTTATGTGGTTTAACAACCAGCTTCTTGAAACAACTGCATGAGTTTTTAGTGCCTGTAATGTTAGTTTATCGCTCATTTCCGAAGAGATAACGCTTCTTAAATAATCTTCAATTTTTATAACATTTATTACAAGTATTTTATTTTGCCATTTTTTTAAAAGTAAAGAGCCTCTGAATCTTTCCTGCTCTTTATTTTCCCAATGAAACTTTTCACCTACTTGTATTTCTTTAAATAAAAAATATTCTAATATCTCATTTGTTGGATTGAATTGAATTTTGCTGTCAACTTTAATTGTTCTTTTATCATAACTAATAATTATTTTATTGTTTTTTATTTCTGCCTTAATTTTTCCGTCAAAATTATGTTTAAACCCCTGTGCAGAATAATCCCCATATAGACTAAACTCTATTTTTTCGTTTGAAAAAATGCCAACTTTTACAGTTGGATGTCTTAATTCCAAATTCATTTAATATTTATCAGTTA
>PFGS01000039.1:0-2652 GCA_002783525.1 Ignavibacteriales bacterium CG12_big_fil_rev_8_21_14_0_65_30_8
TCCATTTATGTACGGATTATATGGGTTTTTTGTTTTTATGATTACTATTATTCTTTTGAAAATATTTTTACTACTTATAGATTCAAGTTCAGTATTCACAATTAAAGAAAATGATTTTATCTTAGGTCTTTTGGGATTCTTTGCATTTTTTATAATTAGAGTCGTTAATAATTCAAAATTTAAAAAAGATAAATAACCTTTCTATTTAACAAGATATTATTCCCCTAATCAATTTATTAATCCTTGAGATAATCATTGTCTTTTTTATTCTGTATGTTTATCTTTTTAAAAGAGTTTACATTGAGTATAGACTTTTTTAATTGACAGATATTGAATAGAATTTATATTTAAAGGAAATATAAAATGGGTCAACAACAGTTGTTATTAATTGTATTAGGGGTAATTATAGTGGGTATAGCTATAGTAGTTGGTATAAATTTATTTACTGCTAACGCTATAGAATCAAATCGAAATGGAGTAATTTCTGACTTGAGTAACTTGGGCGCAATGGCACAACAATATTATAAGAGACCTACAACTTTATAGTGGCGGCGGTAATACTTTCACAGGTTGGACTTTAGATGCAAATTTAGATACTACCGGGCATGGAACATATGCCTTAACTGTTAATGCACAATCAGTGACAATTGTTGGTACAGGTTACGAAACCGGTGACGATGGTTCTACAAATGTTAAAGCAACAGCAACAGTTACTCCAACATCAATAACCATTGCTAAAAATAATTGAGAAATTAATTATTTTTTTTGTACAAAAAATTTTGTAACAATTTGTACTTAGACACAAAGTGGGTGTTAAAAAACTTTTGTTTTAAGCTAAAAAAGAAATATTTTGAAGCAGTTTAACTCTCTGCAATTTACAATAGAATTACTTCTAACTACCCTGTCCTCAAGGCATTAATGATATTCATTCTTGCGGCTCTAATCGAAGGGAAAAATCCTCCAAATATTCCCATGACACAGGCAAATATTAATGAACCAATAATAATATCAGGTGTAATTGCAAAAGAAAAACTTAGCTCCGAAAAGGAAGCAAAATTAAGAGTTGATATAGTAAAAAATTGAAGTCCAGACGCAAAAAATATTCCAATAATTCCACCTACAAGTGAAATTAAAACAGATTCAAAAAGAAATACAACAAGTATACTTCTTCTTTTAAAACCTAAAGATCTTAATGTACCAATTTCTCTGGTTCTATTTGCAACTGCTGCATACATAGTTATCATTGCACCAATTGTTGCACCAAGACTAAAAATTATTGTAATAAATATTCCTAATATTTTTATAAAGTTTGCCATCAATTCCGATTGTTCTTCAAAAAATTTCTTTTCTATTTTTGGTTCAAATTGTTTCAATCTTTTATCTGAATCAAAAGCAGTTTTAAATTTTTCAAAATTATTTTTATCATCTAATTTTAATGTTACAGTTGAAACTGTGTTTCCTCTATTAAAGGCATTTAATAATTGTTTTGAGTCTCCCCAAAACTCTGAATCAAATCCACTTCCGCCTGAAATAAATTTACCAACAATAGTCCATTCATCTCCAGCAAATTTAACTTTATCACCAATATCAGCGCCAATAAAATTTTTAGAAATTGAAGGGCCGGTAATGAGTTCTCTGCTTCCCCATTTAAACATTCTGCCTTCTGTTAATTTTACTTGAGGTCTTAAGTTAGTAATCTCAGGAGATACTCCTCTTACAGTAATGTTACTTAGTCCACCACCTTTCTTATCCAGATTTATAATAACTACCGGTTCATATGAAATAATTTGCTTGCCCTCATTAGTTGTTTTAATAAAAGGTAAAGCTCTAATAATATTTTGTGTGTCCCCATCAATAATACTTGATATTTCAGCGTTAGCTGATTTTCTTAAAACAATAACATTATCTTCATTACCGGTTGCCACTAATGTTTTTTGTATTCCGTAAGCCATCATCAGTACAGCTGTAAAAACAAAAACAACAAGTGAAACACCAAACACAGTAATTATGTTTGTTAATTTCCTGCTCTTAAAATTCTTTATACTATACTTAAATGGAATACTCATTTTTATCCTACAAATCTAAAACCGTCAACAATTTTTGTTTTTAGTGCTCTTTGTATAGGAAATATTGCTGATGCAACCCCAATTAATATAGCAGAAGAAGCAGAAAGAATAATAGTAATTGGAACTATTCTGAAAATTGGGAAAAATCCTTTGGGGATTACTTCCGCAAATCCGGCAACAATTGGAAATACCAAGAACAATCCAATTCCCCCACCAATAATTGATATCAATAAAGATTCTCCCATAATTAATCCAACTAAATGTTTTGCTGAAAAACCTAATGTTTTCATAACTGCATATTCTCTTGTTCTTTCTCTTGCTGCCATTATCATTGTGTTGCCAAGCACAAGCATTATAATTCCGATTATTACAAAAGAGATAAAATTCATTGCTGTAATTATAGCACTTGTTGAAGCAAGAAATCCTTGTTGAAATGCTCTTTCAGTTTCAGTTTTAGTTTCTGCTGTTGAGTTTTTAAATAAATTATCTATTTCTTTTGATATTTCTGCAGACCGGGTTGGATCTTTAATTTGAATAACAAACCAACCAATTCTACCAGCTCTTCCCGGTGAAACTTTTTTCATAG
>PFGS01000039.1:2675-3091 GCA_002783525.1 Ignavibacteriales bacterium CG12_big_fil_rev_8_21_14_0_65_30_8
AAAAGCATTTGTGTTGCGTCTGTTGATTTGAATTTAGGTTTATAAATTCCTCTTACTACAAATTCCCATTTACCGGGATAAATATCACCATCAAGAGTCATTATATCACCAAGCTTTAATTTGTATTGCTTTGCAATATCTGCTCCTATCACACAAGAATTCCTTTCTTTCTTAAAAGTTTCTAATTCTTCTTTTGAAAGTAGAAATTCTGGGTAAACATCAAACATAGTCTCTGCATCAACAGCTAATCTAGGAAAGAACTGATTTTTATCAATGTAGACTCCGGAGAACCAATTTGCATAAGTAACATTTTCAACACCATTTACATTAGCAATTTTATCTCTGTAGGAATACGGTAAAGTAAAAATAAATGATACAGCTTGTCTTGTAATTAATCTGTTAGCAGCCGATGCATC
>PFGS01000039.1:3105-3457 GCA_002783525.1 Ignavibacteriales bacterium CG12_big_fil_rev_8_21_14_0_65_30_8
AGGCACTTACAACTGTTCTCATCAATCCAAATGCAATTACTGCTATTGCAATTCCCAAAATAGTCAGAAAAGTTCTAAGTTTGTGACGAAGTGTATTTTTAAATATTAACTTTAGTATTTTCATATCTGTTTATTAAAGATTTTCTTGCTATAATAATTCATCTACATTCTAAACTATACAATCTTTTTTAAAAGTATGGATGTATGTTTGTATGTCCTTATTTAATTAGATTCATTTATTTCTTGATAATCTTTTTTCCAATCTCCATTGTTTAATTTTTTGATAAAAGATTTATTCATACATCCATACAATCATACATTTCCTATACTAATTCTCCCTTATCCAAATTTC
>PFGS01000229.1:0-285 GCA_002783525.1 Ignavibacteriales bacterium CG12_big_fil_rev_8_21_14_0_65_30_8
CTGTTACAAGAGGTATTTTAAAATTTTTAGCATTTGAACAAGTATTCAAAAACAGTTTAACTACACTACCAATGGGTGGTGGTAAAGGTGGTTCCGATTTTGATCCCAAAGGTAAAAGTGATAATGAAGTTATGAGATTTTGTCAAAGTTTTATGACTGAACTATTTAGGCATATTGGTCCAAATGTAGATGTGCCTGCCGGAGATATTGGTGTTGGCGGTAGAGAGATAGGATACTTGTTTGGTCAGTACAAAAGATTAAAAAATGAATTTACAGGTGTACTAA
>PFGS01000229.1:365-3528 GCA_002783525.1 Ignavibacteriales bacterium CG12_big_fil_rev_8_21_14_0_65_30_8
ATGTTAAAAACTAAAGGTGAAGAAATTGAAGGTAAAACTTTTGCAGTTTCAGGTTTTGGTAATGTAGCTTGGGGAGCTACAAAAAAAATAGATCAATTGGGAGGAAAAGTAGTTACACTTTCCGGTCCTGATGGTTTTATTTATGACAAGGATGGAATAAAGGGAGAAAAAATTGATTATATGTTAAAGTTAAGGGCAAGTGCTAATGATAGAATTAAGGATTATGCAGATAAATATAAAGTAGAATTTTTTGAAGGTAAAAGTCCATGGTCAGTAAAAGTAGATGTTGCTATGCCTTGTGCAACTCAAAATGAAATATTTGAAGATGATGCAAAAGAATTATTAAAAAACGGGTGCATCTGTTTATGTGAAGTAGCAAACATGCCAACAACTTATGAAGCATATAAAATATTTGAAGAATCTCATATACTTTTTTCTCCCGGTAAAGCATCCAACGCAGGCGGTGTTGCAACAAGCGGATTAGAAATGTCTCAAAATAGTATGCGTCTTCCATGGTCAAGTGAAGAAGTAGATAATAGACTTCACGAAATAATGATTAGGATACATGATACTTGTGTAACGACTGCAGAAAGATTTGGAACACCAAACAATTATGTTAATGGGGCAAATATAGCCGGCTTTCTAAAAGTTGCCGATGCAATGATAGATCAAGGATTAGTTTAATCTCTATTGTTAAAAAAATCTGCTTATATTTAAATATATTAACTCATTAAACAAGAATATATTTTTATTACATGAGTAAAATTGTAAGAAAGCAGAAAGAAGAGGTCTTTGGCGATCGTATTAAAAAATTCCAAAAATTAATGCGATTTAAAATAAGAGAGATCTTACTTGTTTCAAGTATATATGATAATTATATTTTTGAAGAAGATGGTCGCCTTTACGAACTTATCAGACAAGAATATCAAAACCTAAATCTAAGTCAGTCACCGGAAATAACCCATGTAACCACAGGTGCAGAGGCCATAGAACTTGCCCTCAATGATGATACTTATGATTTAGTTATCACCACGCTTCATATCGAAGATATGCACGTAATCCAGTTTGCTGAAAATATGAAAAAAGCAGGGATAGATACGCCAATAATTCTATTAGCTTATGACAATCTGGAAAGGAAAGAATTAATAGCAAATTACGATACCTCAGTTTTAGAAAGAATATTTATATGGCAAGGTGATTACCACCTGTTGATTGGTATAATAAAATATATTGAAGATAAATTTAATGTTGAGTATGATACATTTATAGCAGGTGTACAATCAATAATTTTAGTTGAAGACAATGTTAAATTTTACTCCTCCTACTTACCACTTATTTATACAGAGATATTTAAACAGTCTCAGAGATTAATTTCTGAAGGTATAAATCTTACACACAGATATTTAAGAATGAGAGCCAGGCCAAAAATTCTTTTATGCACAACTTATGAAGAAGCAGAATCATATTTTGAAAAATATAAGGAATTTGTATTAGGCGTAATTACAGATGTAAATTTTAAACATTACAATGTAAGAAACCCTGAAGCCGGGTTTAAATTTGCTAATCATGTTAGATCATACCAAAAAGACATACCGATATTATTGCAGTCAGGTAATTTAGAATTTGAAGATAAAGCATATGCAATAAATGCATCTTTTTTACATAAAAATTCTCCTCGACTGCTTCACAGCCTTCGTCAATTTATGTTGGAGCATTTTGGCTTTGGTGATTTTATTTTTCAATTACCAAATGGAAAGGAAGTTGCAAGAGCTTCGAATTTAAAATCTTTGGAAGAAAAAATAAGAACAATTCCTGATGAATCTTTATTGCATCACGGACAAGGTAACCACTACTCAAAATGGTTAAAAGCAAGAACGGAATTTTATCTTGCACATAAATTAAGACCTATTAAGGTTACTGATTTTAAAGATGTTTCTGATCTTAGAAAAACTTTAATAAATGAATTAAAAAATTATTTAGATTTTAGACAACAAGGAATTATAACTGACTTTGATACAGAATCTTTCGATCCAAAATACAGTTTTTCTAGAATTGGCGGTGGCCTTTTAGGAGGCAAAGCAAGAGGATTAGGTTTTATTAATTCTCTTATTTATAACTATGGTGTAAAAAATAAATTTAAAGATATTGAAATAACTGTACCCTCTTCGCTTGTTTTAGCAACTTCAGTTTTTGATCAATTTATGGAAATGAATCAACTTGAAAGTTTTGCAATAAATGAAACTAATGATGTAAAAATTGCAAAAGAATTTATAAATGCTGAAAAATTTCCATTAGATGTTAAACAAAAATTGATGCTGTTTTTGCAAAATGTTAAAGTTCCACTGGCCGTAAGATCTTCAAGCTTATTAGAAGATTCACAATTTCAACCTTTTGCAGGTGTATATCAGACTTATATGATTCAAAACAGTTTTGATGATCTTGAAACAAGATTGATAGAACTGCTAAATGCTATAAAAGCTGTTTATGCTTCAACATATTTTAAGAAAGCTAAAGATTATCTTGAGGCAACTTCTTACAGATTAGAAGAAGAAAAAATGGCTGTGATTATTCAGAGACTTGTAGGCAGCAGTTATGAAGAAAAATTTTATCCAATAATCTCAGGAGTTGCAAAATCATATAACTATTATCCCATCCCCCCACAAAAATCATCTGACGGAATTGCAGATGTTGCATTAGGTTTAGGCAAAACAGTGGTTGAAGGAGGTAACTCTGTGAGGTTTTGCCCAAAATATCCACAGCATTTACTTCAGTTTTATTCGGCTAAAGAAACTTTAAAAAATGCACAAAAAGAATTTTATGCCTTAGACACAAAATCCATTAGCAATTATTTCCAAAACACATATGAAGATCCTCTGCTAAAAAAATATGAATTGGATGTTGCTGAAAAAGATGGAACTCTGAACAACTTAGGTTCAACTTATTCTCCAGAGAATAATGTTGTTTATGACGGCATCTCAAGACAAGGTACAAGAGTGGTAACTTTTTCACCAATTTTAAAACACAACACTTTTCCTCTTAGTGAAATTTTAGGTACAATTCTTGATTTGGGTTCTTGGGCAATGGGTACTCCAATAGAAATTGAATTTGCAGTTAATTATGATGTTAAAAAAAGTAAGATAAAAGAATTTTCTATGTTGCAAAT
>PFGS01000230.1 GCA_002783525.1 Ignavibacteriales bacterium CG12_big_fil_rev_8_21_14_0_65_30_8
AAACTGCTGCTGGTTTCTTCTTCAAAATCGAGCCATTTTCTCTTGGTGTCTATAAACCCGTAAGATATCCAACCGTTAATACCGAAGGGAAGTGTTGTCTTTAAAATTAAATCCATACCTCTCGCATAGCCATAGCCGTCATTGGTATAATTGATTTCATCATCTTCAAGCGGAAGATTATCGTAATCTTTGTGGTATAGTTCAACCCGCATCGAATTTAATTTGTCGATTTCATAATCATAAGAGAGCACATAATGAATTGAGCGCATAGACTTTAGATTCGGATTACCGTCTTCTTCGGCGAAGTATCTAAAATCCGGCAGTTGGTGAAATGAGCCTAAAGCAAATCTAAGTTTTGATTTGTCGGAAAGTTGGTAGCCGATGCCAAATCGCTGGTCGAAATTTGTTATTTCTAATTTTGTAAAATAATCGGCCCGTAATCCGGCAATTGCAAAGAGTTTAGGAATCCCCAATAAATTCAGTTTGTTAATTTCCACATAACCACCGACTCTGTTCTCTTCTATTTTTTCATCCAACACTTCATTTGAAGTACCCGGTCGATAATCGTAATCTTCTTCCGGAATAACGCCAAAGTATGTCTGTCTTCGGTTTTCAAATTCGCCACCAGCAAAAAAATTAAGATTGTTTGTAAAAGTATGTTCCAAATCTGCCCTAAATTTGTATGTTCTATCGAACATGTTGAGATCGAGAACGCCAAGTAGCCAATTATTGTCGTGCGAACTGTATGAAAGACTGTTTTTAATTAAAGTATTCTTTCCAAGCAACTCGCTGAATTGTAAATTCAAAAATCTTGTTTCGCTGCTGCCGTTAAATGTTCCGTCGTATTCCGCCCTTTGAACATTAACTCCTTGTTTGTCATCAGCATAAATACCGGTAATTTTAAACTTGCCAGTTTGTGAAGTTTTATAAATTAACGATGATGTAATATTACGTGAAGTTGGAGAAGCAGTAAAATCATCCAGCCCGCCGTTCATCCACATAATTGGTTTAGTATAACTTTGCTGGGTGTAAAATCGTAAACCGAGTTTATCTTCACTTAATAAAATTTCGCCGTCAAAGGAAGCGGCAGCCATTGAAATTCCGGCAGCAAAACCGGTACTTCGGGGCAGATTCTTTGTTTGAATGTCCAGAATTCCCGAAAGAACATTTCCGTATTTCGCTGAAAACCCACCGCTGGAAAAATACATTTCACTAAGAATTCCGGTGTTAAGATTCGAAAAGAGTCCGCCGAAGGATGATTCATAAGTATAAGGATGATAAATCGATGCTTGGTCAATCATAGTGATTGTCTCTGACGGGTCCCCGCCTCGGACGTAAAGTTCGGCGCTTTCCGAAACCTGGGTCATTCCGGGCATTGTTTTAAGCGATTGATATAGATCGGCTGCACCGCCAGGCGTGGTCATAATGTCTCTTGATGTTACAACAACCCCTTTTCCGCTTTCGCTGCTGAATGAACTTCCCATAACAACCGCTTCGTCGAGTTCAATTGCCTCTTCAATCAATTTGATTTCGAGACCGATTATGTTTTTTTCTTTAGTTAAGTCAAAGGTTTTTAGATATTTGGTGTATCCAACCATTGATGCAACCAGGGTGATTATACCGTCTGCTGAAGAAACCAATTCGAATGAACCGTCGCTGCCGGAAGTTGTTCCTTCATAAGTTTCCTGTATATATATATTAACAGATGGAAGAGGATTACCCGAATCATCTGTTATCTTTCCGTTAATAATGCTTTTTTCTTTTGCCATAAGCGGCAGCAAATATGCCGCCGCTAAAAGCAATGTGATAAATAAACGATACCGTTTCATTGTTCCTCCTTTATTTTACTTGAAACTCTATTACTTGATTATCCGCACTGAATAAAAATTTTGCGTCTTCATAATCGGGCGGACCAAAACTGCCTCTTGCATTGTTTGAAAACCCGTAAGCTTCCGAAGGGATACCGAGAAAGTTTGAATCCATTTTCCCATTTGAATTTTCATCGTGATAGCATTTAACGGCATACTCGCCGAAGGGGATATTTTCAAAAACGAATTCTAATTTACCATCAACGATTTTTGCCGCAATTGCTTTGAAAGGTTTGCCTTTTCTATAATTTTCTTCCGAGTTGTTTAACGCAATTTTTGCTTCTCCTTCGTCGGATTCAAACTTATTTATTCGTACAATTAAATTCCCGGCTTTCTGTGAAACGGAATCCGCAACCGCCGGATTGTTTTGCGCTGTTAACCGGTTGGAGGGAAATGTTAAAAGAATTATAGATAACGAGAGAAGTTGAAATAGATGTTTCATGATGTTTGCTCCTTATTTTGTTATAGGTTATAGAGTACTCTGAATTATAGAGTATTATTTTAAAAAAATATCACTCAGCGTTGTTGAATAAATTTTCAACAAGGGATAAATAACTTTCAATTGCTTTACGACCGGTATTGGTCAGATAATAAAAAGAAACCGGTTTTCTTTTGATAAACTTCTTTTCACACTTAATATATTTCGCATCCTCTAGTTTTTTTAAATGAGCGCCTAGGTTACCGTCGGTAGCTTTGAGCTTTCTTTTAAGATAGGCAAACTCAACCTTTTCCGATGTAGCCAGTATCGATAATACGGCAAGTCTTATTCGTGATTCGAATATGCCATCGATTTTTTTATAATCAAATGTATCAGCCAATTTCTACTTGTTCTCTTTTATATTTTTTATAAAGAATTATTCCCGGAATTACTTGAAGAAACAACATCAAAAATACCATTACTAAAATAGTGTGAATGCCAGGAAAGAAAAACATGTAAATACTTCCAAGCCACCAGAGGGGAGCGATGAACTTCATGAGTTTATTTTCATATAAAAAAGAGGAAACATAAAAAGCAATTCCGAGTATCACCGCAATGATTGGAGAGATGTAAACCGATTTATAGGCTCCCGAGTAAGTTCCAATAAAACCTATTATTGTCATTGCAATTCCAGAAGCAAGCCAAGTAGCACTCATAATTCTTCCGGCAAACGTTGTTCTTTTTTTCCGATCTCGGTTTATGTACCATTTGTATAATGAATAGAGCCACCCACCTAAAATGAGAATTATCCAGATTTCCAAACTAAATTGAGTCCCGCTTAAAACAATATCGATGTATGTTCCCAGTAAACCGACAATAATTATTAAACCCCAAATAATGAAGCCGATGCCGTTATCAACAACTAGATTTTTGCTGTCTTCAATTATTCGTTTCACATACCGGAGGTCTTCTATAAGTTTATCTTTATTTTCCATTAAATTTTCTCCTTATTATAGAGGGCTCTATTTTATAGAGTTATAATAACTAAAAATTACAGCTTTGTCAAGTATCTTCCAAAAAATTTTTTAGAAACTTGTAAAGATTTTCTCAATCCTTTTAATCCGTCAACAAAAATTAATTACTTGGTTGTCAAAGCGGGTATGTCAAAATTGATGTATTTGATTTGTTTTTATGTAATAAAAATATATAGTTTGTTATAATATTCTTATTATGTAAGTAAAGA
>PFGS01000068.1:0-3170 GCA_002783525.1 Ignavibacteriales bacterium CG12_big_fil_rev_8_21_14_0_65_30_8
AATTGATTGGAGTTATTACGAGGTGATGTACACTGAAAGATATATGGATACTCCACAAACTAATCCAGAAGGTTATAAGAATTCTTCATTATTGAATTATGTAAAAGATTTAAAAGGACATTTACTTTTAGTTCACGGTACATCAGATCCTACTGTTGTTTGGCAGAATACTTTATTGTTTGCAGAAAAGGCAGCGCATTTGGGTATTCCATTGGATTATTATCCTTACATTGGTCATCAACACGGAGTGCGAGGTGTGGATGTTTACCATCTTTATAAAAAAGTTACGGATTATTTTAATACTTATTTAAAATGATCAATAAATTAGTTTTTAATCAAAGAAATAAAACAGGTAGAGAAATGTTCACAAATAAATTAAAATATTTTAGTTTTATAATAATTTCCTTTTTAATTCTTACCTCTTCTATTAACGCTCAAGGGAAATTTTTAAAAGGAATGTGGACAGGAACATTAAATATCAGTACACTTGAATTGAGAGTAGTTTTTAATATTTCAAGAGAGAAAGGGAAATTTAAAGCTACAATGGATAGTCCCGATCAAGGTGCAAAAGATATTCCGGTTGATGAAATTATTATCGAAGGTAAAACTGCAACATTCAAAGTAAATGTTGCTAATGCAAAGTTTGTTGGTGAGTTTAATGAAGATTCTACTCAAATTATAGGAAAATGGATCCAATGACCAAACACAATTCCTCTTACAATAACTAAAACAGAAAAAAAGATTGTCCTTGAAAGGCCACAGGAACCAAAACCTCCCTATCCTTACAATGTAGAAGATGTTGTTTTTAAAAATGAAAAAGATAATATCAATTTAGCCGGGACATTAACTTTACCTAAAGGAAACGGACCATTTAAAGCTGCAATTTTAATTACAGGTTCAGGTGCACAAAACAGAGATGAAGAATTATTAGGACATAAACCATTTTGGGTTATTGCAGATTATCTTACAAGAAATGGAATTGCAGTTTTAAGATATGATGATAGAGGGACAGCTAAATCAGAAGGTGATTTTGCAACAGCAACTTCTTTAGATTTTGTTGTTGATGCTATGGCTGCTGTAGAATACTTAAAAACAAGAAAAGAAATTGACGTAAATAAAATCGGTTTAATTGGACATAGTGAAGGTGGTTTAATTGCACCAATTGTTGCTACTAAAACAAGTGATGTTGCATATATTGTATTACTCGCCGGTCCGGGTCTGCCTGGTTCTGATATTATAACTTTGCAAGCTGAATTAATAGCAAGAGCAAGTGGTGAAACTGAAGAAAACATAAAACTTGGAAAGAATTTTAACATAAAAGTTTTTAATGAGATAAATTCTTCTACTGACGATGAAGAACTGAAGGATAATTTAGATAAAATGTTTTCTGAATTCTATGATGGTTTACCACCAGCTGAGCAGAAAAAAATGGGATCAAAAGATACTTTTATGAAGAGAAAAGCAGCTTTACTTACCCCTTGGTTTAGATATTTCTTAAAATATGATCCTCGTTCAACATTGGAAAAAGTTACTTGCCCTGTTCTTGCATTAAACGGCGGGAAAGATCTGCAAGTACCGCCTAAAGAAGATCTACGTGAAATTGAAAAGGCTCTTAAAAATGGTGAAAATAAAAATTATAAAATTGTAGAATTACCCGGGCTTAATCATTTATTTCAGACTTCCGTAACAGGTTCACCTAGTGAGTACAATAAAATTACTGAAACTTTTTCACCGACTGCACTAAAAATTATTAGTGACTGGATAAATTCTGAAATTAAATAGATTGTTAAAGGACACTTTATTTAGTGTCCTTTTTTTAGATATTAATTATTTGCTTACTTTTTTTATTGAATCGTGTACTTAACATTATTGCAGATGAAAGTAGACCAATAAGTAAACCGACCCAGACTCCCTGTACATCATATTTAAATATAAATCCAAGTACATAAGCAGAAGGCAAACCTAAGATCCAATAAGCAATAAAAGTTATTAAAGTAGGCCATTTTACATCTGTTAATCCGCGTAAAACACCAATACCAACTGCTTGAACTCCATCTGCAATTTGAAATATTGCTGCTATTACAAGTAAAGATGAAGCAATTGTTATTACATTACTATCATCAATATAAAGTGTAGGTAAAAAATTTCTTAAAATAATAAAAATAAGTCCGAAACATGCCATAATACTTGCACCCATAACTATAGCAGAAAATCCAGCTTTTCTTGTTTCTGATATATTTTGTTTGCCGACTCTATTTGCCACTCTAATACTACCTGCAGCAGAAACTCCTAATGCAGTCATAAATGAAATTGAAGCAAGATTAATAGCAATTTGATGTGCCGCCAATTGTTTTGTTCCAAGCCAGCCAACCATAATAACAGCAAAGAAAAAAGCTCCAACTTCAAAAAGATACTGAACAGCACTTGGCAGACCAATACCAAGCAGTCTTTTGATCATTTTAAAATTTATAGATCTGAAATGAAGAGTAACATCGTATTGTTTGAATCTATTTTGATTCATAACATACCAAGCCAATGTAAAACCCATAAATATTCTGGAAGCTAATGTTGCCCAACCGGCTCCATCTAATCCTAAAGCAGGAAAACCCAAATTACCAAATATTAATATCCAATTAACAAAAGCATTAATTAAATTTGCAAATAAAACAATTACCATTGCAGGTCTCATAACAGAAAGACCTTCAATAAACTGTTTGTATGTTTGAAACAACATAGCAGGAATAATTGAAAATGCTAACAATTCACCATAAGATGTTGCTAATTCTACAACATCAGGCGGTTGATCTAAATATTGAATAAGATTTGCACCAATAAAAGCGACAACAAATAAAATTATCCCAAATATTAGATCTACAAGTAATGCCTGCCTAAATATAACTCCGCAGTCATCAAATCTTCTTGCACCTACAGCAATAGCAACTAAAGGTGTAATTGCAAAAGAGACACCAATACCGGCTACAAAAACAAACATAATCAAACCATTTGCAACGGAAGCTGCTGCTAATGGTGATGCTCCAAGTTCTCCAACCATTACACTATCAACAACTCCCATTAATATAAATCCTAGCTGACCTATAATAACAGGGTATGCTAAAATCATTGTTTGTTTTAAATGTAATTTATATTCTTTCATTTATATATGATAAATA
>PFGS01000068.1:3230-3372 GCA_002783525.1 Ignavibacteriales bacterium CG12_big_fil_rev_8_21_14_0_65_30_8
TAATATTTTATTTCGTTAAATTCTGATCTTATTCCTTCTATTAATTTCTTCCAGATCATTCGGTGTAATATCTTTGTTATAAACGAGATTATAATTCTTATTTACATTTGCAGATAAACTGTCTAATTCCTTCATAGAAACT
>PFGS01000267.1 GCA_002783525.1 Ignavibacteriales bacterium CG12_big_fil_rev_8_21_14_0_65_30_8
TCTCCTACTAAATGCATTGATATAAATTTATATTCGAGTCCGAATAATTTTAATCTTTCAAAACTTAAACCGGAATCTAAAAGAGATTTAACTTCATCTATCATTCCACAATTTAGTCTTTGTTTCAACCGAAGATTTATTCTTTCTTTTAAGGTCTCTCTATTTATTCTTATTCCAATATTAAATGATTTTACATCAGAAGAAAGTTTGTTTTTTATTTTTTTTGAACGTTCAACTATTATTGCATTTACGATTCTATCTTTGTCAATTAAATCTGTTGTATTGTGCAATTTGGGACTTAATGCTTTTAATTCCTCTACTAATTTTTCTGTTGGTTTTTTTTTAAGGTCAGCAATTAAGTTTTCGTTAAAATCAGCTTTGTTCAATTTATAATTTTGTAATACTGAATTTAGATAAAGTCCGCTTCCACCAACCATTATCGGTGTTTTTTTCTTTTTTGTAATTTCTGAAAAAGCAAGATTGAAGTTTTTAATGAATTCGAATAAATTAAATTCATCTTTTGGTTCCATTATATCAATTAGGTGATATTTAATTTCCTTCCCATTTATTAGATATTCGCTTTTATCCTTTCCTGTCCCAATATCCATTCCATTATAAACCTGCCTGGAATCAGCAGAGATAATTTCGCCATTAAATTTATTGGCAAGTTGAACACCTAATTTTGTTTTACCAACAGCGGTAGGTCCGAGAATGGTTATTAAATTATAACTCATTTTATTTTGTTATGAGTTTTTTAGGTGAATATAATAGGTAAAGATATTGTTAAAACCGCTCCACCTTCTTCTGAGTTTGAAATTGAAAGTTCTCCATTGTGTGCTTTTATAATTTTTTCCGCAATATTCAGTCCAACACCATAGTTGCTGCCATTTTTAAAAGATGTAAATTTTTTTAATATTTTATCTTCTAATTCTTTTGATATTCCTTCCCCGGAATCTTTAAACTCAACTTTAATTTTTCCTTCTCTTATATTAGAAGTTATAAAAACAGCGCCTTTTTCAAGCTGGGCATCGCAAGAATTTTTAATTATTTGATAGCAGGCTACCATAAATTGTTTAGGATCTATTTTAACTTTTGCGTCATTTTCAATCTTTTTAAAAAGTTCTACCTCTCTAGAATCTGAATATTCCGCAAGTAAACTAAGAATATCATTCATTATTTCTTTAAAAGAATATTCTCTTAATTTTAATTTTATTTTATTTTCGTTAAAAGTAGACAGATTATCACTTAGTGCATCAACAAAATTTGTTTGCTTTATTATAAGCTGTAATACCTGTTTGATGTCTTCGGGGAGTTTATCTTTAGATAAAATCTTTGCATAATTTTTTATTGTTAGCAAAGGATTTTTTATATCATTATAAATGTAATTTGATACTTTAGAAAGCGAATTGTCGTTGGTTTCAGAAATTATTTTATTAATATTTTCACAATTGTTTAATGATAAAATTATGCTCTTAGAAAATATTTTTAATATTTCGATATCTATTTCTGTAAAATTTTCTTCTTTGCTATTAATTAATTCAAGTACTGAAAAAACATTCTCATCTTTATCTGTTATTGGCATAATGATAAGGTTTTTGGTTTTATAATCAAAAACCTCATCATAAATGGGGTTAAATCTGTCATCACTACTCACATCATCAATAATTACTGTTTTATTTCTCAATGCACAAATTCCGACTATACTTTTATTTGAAGGAATTTTAAGGTCTATAAACCCATTATCTTCTCCTTTAATTTTTGCTTTAAGTAATTTTTCATCTTCATTTAAGAAAAATAATACACTCCTGTCAGCATTAACCAGTTTTCTTGATTGGTAGGTTATTTCTTCAGTTAAATCATCAATGTTGGTATTATTGAAAAGAGAAAGACTGCTGTCGATTATTTGTAAATACTTTACTTCACTTATTGTTTCTGTTTCTTCCGGTTCCAATTCATTGGTAGGTTCAATAGGTTGATCTTCTTCTGTAACGGATTGAGTGATTTTCTTATCTGTAATTTCATCTGGTAAATTATCTTCTTTTTTTATTTCTTCAGTTTGTTTCTTCTTTGTTTCTTTTTTCTCTTCAATTATCTCTTTACTTATTTCTTTTTCTTCTGTTTCTGCTTTTTTAATTTCAGGCTGTGTATCAGTTTTTTTAGCGAAAATATCTTCCGTAGTTGTTTCATCGGTTTTAAAAATGTTTTCAAAAGTTATTTCTTTTGTATCTATTTTTCCTACTATAGGATTTGTAATCGGTTTTTCAGGATGAACTTTATTTGCTTTATTGTAATCAATTTTTTCTTCGGTAGAACCTTTTTCTTCGGTGATCTCTTTTAATGTTTTACCTTCAGTAGAAATAGTAACCATTTCCAGATTATCTCTAACACTACTGTTTTCTTTTAATAATTTATGAAGTTCTCTAGCAGAAATTTTATAAAGTTGGCAATCCATTTCAGCAACACAAGATGAAACTCTTGGTTTTTTTTCAAGAAGTTCTTTTTCACCAAAAAATTCGTTTTTATATTTATGAACAATTTTAGGCGAAAAAGGAGGGTTTGGTACTTTTAATTTTATCTCTCCTTCCAATATTAAATATATAAAATTACTTTTTTCATCTTTTTTAAATACTATTTCTCCTTCATTAATGGTAATAATACTATTAGATGTAAAATTAAATTTTACTTTTTTTTCATCTACATTAGCAAAAAGCTTATTTAAATATAAATCGGATTGTTTTTTGGTGCTAAACATAGGATTAGCTTATATTGAAAATTGTTTTACAAAATTTATGGATTAATGAACTCTAATCAAATAACAAAAGGCATAAAACATATTTACAATAATGATACTAAAATTGCAAGAATTATTGACCTTACTGATAAATGTGATTTAAAGCCTCACAATAAATATTACTATTCATTGCTAAAAGCAATTGTCGGTCAGCAACTTTCTGTTAAAGCTGCATCATCTATTAATAAAAAGTTCTTCCTTTTTTTTGATGGTAAACCCTCGCCTCAAAATATTTTAGCCAAAAAAGATCAAACATTAAGAGATCTGGGACTTTCTTGGGCAAAAGTAAAATATGTAAAAGACCTGTCAAAAAAAGTTATTGAAAAAGAGATATCTTTCAGAAATATAAATAATAAAACTGATCAAAATATTATTGATTTACTAACCAAGGTAAAGGGTATTGGCGTATGGACTGTACATATGTTTTTAATTTTTACATTAGGCAGATTAAATGTTTTACCTGTTAGTGATCTCGGTTTAAGAAATGCAATTAAAAAATTATATAATTTAAGAAAACTACCTGATGAGAAAAAGATTAGGATTATTGCAAAAAAGAACGGCTGGTATCCATACTGTTCTATAGCAAGCTGGTATTTGTGGGAAAGTCTTGAAATATAATTTTACTACATTAATTATTATCTTTTGAACCTATTTTAAATTAAAAGCATCAAATGAC
>PFGS01000126.1 GCA_002783525.1 Ignavibacteriales bacterium CG12_big_fil_rev_8_21_14_0_65_30_8
ACACCAATGATACTGTAATGAAATACATAACAGGAAAAGGAATGACTGACGAAGCTGCAAAAGTAAGATTTGAGTTTGCACTTGATACAAATAAAAACTTCCCTGAACTTGGTTTTTATTCGGTTAACAAAAAAGTTGATAATGCATTTGTCGGGCTTGGGAAATTAGTTTATTACGGAAAAAAGCAGGTAGAAGTTGGTTATGGGCTGATGCCTGAATTTTGGGGAAAGAAATATGCTACAGAAATATTAAAATGTTTTATCGACTATTCTATAACATTACCAAAAATAAAAGAACTTATTGCAATCGTGGATCCGGAGAACATTCCCTCAAAAAAAATATTGGCAAATCAATCTTTCACATATCTGAAAAAGGGATTAGAAAATGAAAGACCGGTAGAATATTATATATTAAGTATCTAATTTTTTAGAAGAATGATGAAACTTAATAAAGATCTTTTATCTGATGTTCACGAACGAATAAAAAAATATATTCATAACACACCTGTTTTAACTTCACAATTACTTAATAATCTTACCAGATGCGAACTATATTTTAAATGCGAAAATTTTCAAAAGATGGGAGCCTTTAAAATTAGGGGGGCAATTAATGCTTTACTTAATTTAACAGAAGAGGAATTGCAAAGAGGCGTAGTAACTCATTCTTCAGGTAATTTTGCACAAGCATTATCTCTTTCAGCTAAATTAGTTGGAACAAAAGCATACATTGTAATGCCATTAACAGCACCAGAGGTAAAAAAGCAAGCGGTAATTGGATATGGTGGTGAAATAACATTATGCGAACCCAATTTAAAAAGCAGAGAAGAAACTTCAGACAAAATAATAAATGAAAAAGGATGTACATTTGTTCATCCCTCGAATAATATAAATGTAATATTGGGACAAGCTACAGTAGCAAAAGAATTATTAGAAGAACAACCAAATTTAAATTTTATAATTGTTCCTGTCGGGGGTGGTGGACTTATTGCCGGAACTTCTCTTGCAGCAAATTTTTTTGGAAAGGATTGTAAAACAATTGGCGGTGAACCATTTGAAGCAGACGACGCTTTTAGATCACTTAAAAGCGGTAAAATTGAACACAACCAAACCACTAATACAATTGCTGATGGTTTAAAAACAGAACTGGGGAATATTACTTTTCCAATAATTCAAAAATATGTTAATTCTATAATTAGAGTTGAGGAAGATGAAATTATTGAAGCAATGAAATTGATTTGGCAGAGAATGAAAATAATTGTTGAACCTTTCAGCTCTGTTTCATTAGCTGCATTAATTAAAGAAAAAGAAAAATTCAAAAACAAAAAGGTTGGAATTATTCTTTCTGGTGGAAATGTGGATTTAATTAATTTACCTTTCTGATTAAAGAACTAATATTTTTAGGAAATTATAATATGGAGTGGTATCAAACAGTAGGTTATGGGGGTTCTGTACTAATCGCCCTTTCTCTTATGATGAAGAATATATTTAAACTAAGAAAGGTTAATTTAATTGGTGCTACAACTTTTGCTGTATATGGCTTTTTAGTTAATGCATATCCTGTTTTGTTTTTAAATTCATTTATTGCCTTGGTAGATATTTACTACTTGGCACAAATGTATAAAATAAAAGATGCATTCAGTTTAATACCTGTGCTCAATCCCAATCATTCTTACTTAAATAAATTCTTAGACTATTACAGTAATGATATTCAAAAATTTTCACCCGAATTCGATAGATCAAAAACCACCGATGGAAATTGTTATTTTATTTTAAGAAATCTATTCCCTGTTGGTATTTTTATTTATAAAGTAAATAAAGAAGCTGAAGCTGAAATTTTATTAGATTATGCAATACCGGATTACAGAGATCTAAAAAATGCAGAATATTTATACTATGCTGCTTCTGAATTCCTAAAAGAAAAAGGTATAAAATCGCTAATCACAAAAAGTTCAGTTGATAAACACATAAAATATCTAAAGAAAGTAGGCTTTGTAGAAGATACAGAGAATAATGGTATTTTTAAAAAGAAGTTGTAAAAATAATACAAAACCTCCGAGGTTTTTTTGAAACCCCGTAGGTCAATACTTCTTATTACAATAGAGAATTAAAATTTAACTCAACACTCCTATATAATTACCAAACATTAAAAACAGTACTCGTTTGCTTCAATTAATTTATTTGCTACATTTCTTCTCAGTTCTTTTGTGTTAACATTTTCATATTTAGTAAATCTTTTTAATCCTAGCAAAAGCATTTTTAATTCATCGCCATCAGCAAAAGATGTAATTGCATGTTTGCCATGTTGATTTATTCTTTCAAATGAATCGCTGAAATATACTTTTGTCATTTCAACATAAGGTTTAAATTCTTCTTCGCTTTTTACTTTTGAAAGCTTCAGTGTTCTCAAGTATGCTGACTCACATGCAAATAATTCAATCATCATATCAGTAATGTTCATTATTATTTCCTGTTCATCTTTCAAGCTTTGCATAAATTTTTGTACGGCTGCTCCGGCAATAATCAGAATAGCTTTTTTAGCATTTACAATTGCTTTCTTTTCTGCTGATAGAATACCATCTTCATCTTCCCCCATTTCTGGAATAGACATTAATTCTTTTTGAACAGCCATTGCAGGTCCCATCAAATCCAATCTTCCCTTCATAGCTCTTTTCATTAACATATCTACTGTCAACAGTCTGTTTATTTCATTAGTTCCTTCAAATATTCTATTAATTCTGGAGTCTCTATATGCTCTTGCTGCTGGATATTCTTCAGAATAACCGTAGCCGCCTAAAACTTGAACGGTTTCGTCCACAACATAATCAAGTACTTCCGAACCATAAACTTTCAGCATTGCACATTCAATTGCATATTCTTCAGCAGCTTTAAGTGAAGCATCTGTGTAACTCATTCCTTCTGCTTGCAATGATTTTATTTTATCATTTATCAATCCACTGGTTCTAAATGTTGCTGATTCGCATGCAAATATTTTTATTGCCTGTTCTGCAAGTTTATATTTAATTGCACCAAAATTTGAAATGGATTGATTAAATTGTTTTCTTTCATTTGCATATCTGATAGCAACAGATGCGTTTTCTTTTGCACCGCCTGTTGTCATAGCACACAATTTAAATCTTCCAATATTCAGAATATTAAAAGCTATATAAGCACCTTTACCAATTTCACCCAAGATATTTTCTTTTGGTACTTTAACATTATCTAAAAATAAAGCTCTCGTAGAAGAACCTTTTATACCCAATTTATTTTCTTCACTACCACTTGTAAATCCTTCAGAGTCTGTTGGAATAATAAAGCATGTAAATTTATCACCATCAACTTGAGCAAAGGTTATAAGTATATCTGCAAATCCTCCGTTTGTGATCCACATT
>PFGS01000214.1 GCA_002783525.1 Ignavibacteriales bacterium CG12_big_fil_rev_8_21_14_0_65_30_8
TTTGCCGCAAATATGGATTTGATAAGTATCAATCCTGAATTTAATTTATATGATTCTGAATGGCCTATAAGAACATATCAATATCAATTTCCACCGGGTAAGACGGTTTGGTATGAAGGGAAAAGAGTTGGTGAGACACTTAATTCATTAATTTGTGATGGTACAATAGTTTCCGGTGGTCATGTGGAAAGATCACTAATTAGTCCAAATGTTAAAATTAATAGTTACAGCGAAATAAAAGACTCAATAATAATGAATAATTGTAAAATCGGCAGACATACTAAAATCAAAAATGCAATAATTGATAAGAATGTAATTATACCTGAAAATTATGAAATTGGATATAATTTAGAAGAAGATAAAAAGAAATTTACTGTAACCGAAAGCGGTTTAGTAATAATTGCAAAGAATCAAGTTTTAGAATAATATTTTATTATTCATATTTGGCTTTCCTCAAAATAAATTAATTCTCCTCGCAGATTACCAACAATATTTATAAATTTCAGAATATGAACGATTTAATAAAAACAAAGCTAAAAAATCTCCCAAAGAATTCAGGTGTTTATCAGTTTATTGATGAAAAAGGGAAAGTGATTTATATAGGTAAAGCTAAAAACTTAAACAACCGTGTTAAATCTTATTTTCATACAAAAGTAAACTCAGGTAAAACACTTGCAATGGTAAATAAAGTAAATGATCTGGAATTAATTGTAACCGATAATGAAATTGAAGCTTTGGTTTTAGAGAATAATCTTATCAAACAATACAAACCAAGATATAATATAAATCTTAAAGACGATAAATCTTTTCCGTTTATAAAAATTACTAATGAATTATTCCCAAGGATTTATTCTACAAGAAGAGTTGAAAGAGACGGTTCAAAATATTTTGGCCCTTACACAAGCGTGAAATATATGAAGTCATCTTTAAGAATGATAAACTCTACTTTTAGAATAAGAAGCTGTAAACTTGATATAACCGATGAAGCAATTAAAAATAAAAAATTTAAAGTCTGCTTAGACTATCATATTAAAAAATGCAATGGACCTTGTGAAGGTTTAGAAACAGCACAACAATACAATGAAATGGTTGATGAAGTTGTAAAAGTACTAAAAGGAAGAACAGATCATCTGGTAGAAGATTTAAATAAAAAAATGGAAAAAGCAGTTGAAAATTTAGAATATGAAATTGCTGCTGAATTAAGAGATAAAATTAAAAATCTGAACAAAATATTAGAGAAACAAAAAATTGTTTCAAATGATTTTACTGACAAAGATGTAATTGGTGTTGCCTATGAAGGTAATACTGCTTCCTGTTCAATATTTATAATTAGAAATGGAAAGTTGATATCTAAGAAAGAAATAAATCTCAGTATTAAAAATGAAGTTGAGCTAGCTGAAGTTTACTCTTCTGCAATTAAATTTTTCTATGATGAGTTTGTAGAAGTTCCTCCGGAGATTTTATTAGAAGTAGAGCCTGAAGAAATTGAATTACTTTCAAATTGGTTAAATGATAAATGCGATAGAAAATTTAAATTTGTAATCCCAAAAAGATTAAGCGAAAATCTTTCACTGGTAAGAATGGCAAAGCAGAATGCGATCCTGCAGCTAAAAGAGATCCAATTACAAAAAATGAAAAAGCAAGGCAACCTCCCCTATCCTCTTTCAGCATTAAAAAGAGACCTAATGCTTAATGATCTGCCTAGAAAAATTGAATGCTTTGATATTTCTAATATCCAAGGTTCAGATTCTGTTGCAAGTATGGTTGTTTTTGAAGATGGAAAACCAAAGAAAAGTAAATACAGAAAATTTATTATCAAAAGCGTAGATGGACCAGATGATTTTTTAAGTATGAGAGAAGTAATTGAAAGAAGATACTCCAAAGTAAAAGAAAAAGGAGAATTCTTACCAGAATTGATAATGGTTGATGGAGGTAAAGGACAACTATCAAGTGCTGATAGTATTCTTAAAGAATTGGGTTTTAAAAATTATAATATAATCGGACTTGCAAAAAGATTGGAAGAAGTATTTATTCCGGAACATTCAGATCCGATGTCAATTCCCAAGACCTCATCGGGTTTAAAACTTTTACAGCAAATTAGAAATGAAGCTCACCGTTTTGCAATTACATTCCACAGAAGCAGAAGAATTAAAAGAATTATCAATTCTGAATTGACAAGTATTGAAGGGATTGGGGAAGCAACTGCCGAACAGTTATTAAAATCATTGGGAAGTTTAACAAAAATAAAAAATGCTGATTTTAATTCTCTTTCTGAATTTGTTGGTAAGAGTAAGGCAAATATTATTATCAGATATTTTAATGAAAATAAATAATTTTATTTTGTCACTTCACTGTATTTATAATCAAGTTTTTTGCCGAAGATAAATAATATTGCTACAAGTATAACAGTGATTATTATTATTGAAAAATATGGTGAAAAACCATAAGCAGTTGGTATATCACCTATAAGCATGCAGAAAAATGCTACAACTACTGCATAAGGCAACTGAGTTCTGACGTGATCAATATGGTCGCAACCTGATGCCATCGAGCTTAAAATAGTTGTATCAGATATAGGCGAGCAGTGGTCTCCAAAAACAGAACCGGTTAAAACAGAACTAATTACACCATGTAAAATAATTTGTGAATCCATTGGATTAAAATTATAAAGGTGTGTAACACTTACAGCCAAAGGTATTACAATAGGCATCATTATAGCCATAGTTCCCCAACTTGTACCAGTAGAAAAACTTGTTAATGCACATAAAAGAAATACAAGTACGGGAAGAAATCTCGGATTAAGTGAATCACCCAAAACACTAACTATATAATCCGCTGTTTTCATTTCATTTGTTATCGTACCGATCGACCACGCCAGAGTTAAAATGATCAAAGCTAAAAACATAGAGCGCAGACCCATAAACCAGGCATCAACTGTTTCTTTAAGTGTCATGATCTTTTGAAGAATTATCATTACGCCGGCTACCACACAAGCTGAAAAACTTGCCCACAATAGTGAGGTATAAGAATCAGAATTACCTATAATATCTCTAATACTAAAATCAGTAATACCTTTTTCAACTAATGTATTTGAACCTGTAATATAAAGTCCTAATACAGTTCCAAATACAAGAATAAGAATTGGTATTACACCATTATACCATCTGGCTTTATCTTCATTTCCAAAAAGTTCGGTTGATTCGGTTAGATCTTTGCTGGTTAAATTATCACTACGCATAACCTTACCTTCATCAATTGCTCTTTTTTCAGCTTTATACATCGGACCGAAATCACGCTTTAAATATGATACAAGGAATACAAAAACTAACATCAGAATGGGATAGAAACGGTAAGGAATAGTTTGAAGAAATACATCGTAAGCATTTTCTGTTGATCCGAGCATATTCAAACCATCGTGAATAAGACCAACTTCATAACCAATCCAAGAACTTACAATAAAAATACTAACAACAGGAGCTGCCGTTGCATCAACAATAAAAGAAAGTTTCTCTCTAGATACACGCAACTTGTCAGTAATAGGTCTCATTAAATTACCGACAATTAAAGTGTTAGCATAATCATCAAAGAAAATTGCAATGCCCATTAACCAGGTAGAAAGTAAACCGGATTTTCTTGTCTTGGCAAATTTTGTAATTAAATCAGCTAAACCTTTTGTCCCCCCTGACTTTGAAATCAACCCAACAACACCACCAAAAAGCGAAGTAAAAACAATTATCTGAATATGTGATACATCGGTAAGTGCATTAATAATATATGTATCTATTACTTTTAAAAATCCTATTAATGGATTATAATCATTAATAAAAATTGCACCCGAAAAAATACCTATCAACAATGCTATAATAACTTGCCTAAAGATAAGGGCTAATAATATTGCAAGCAGAGGAGGCACTAAACTAAGCCAGCCAGGTATGATTCTTATATTTGATGAGATATTGCTAATTTCTTTGGTTGAAACAAACAAATCACCTGTAAGACTTGTTGCAATTGAAGTATCTATTTTACTATTCTTAATAGATAAATTATATTCTTGATTTGTATCTGTATTGCTGAGAATTAAAGTAATATTATTTAATGAATCGGGAATATTATTTAATTTTACTGAAAATTTGACACTTTGTAACCCAAAAGAAGGAGTTGAAAGGTTTTGTGCTTTAAGAAATGTAAAACTTAAAGAAATAAGAAAAAGTGTAAATGCTATTTTTTTCAAGTTATAAGTTTTTCTATACTATTGTAGTAAATATTACTTCATTAGACTTAAATAATAATCTTGAATCAATATAAAATCATTTAAAAATAAATCAAAATTAATTATTATATTTTATTAAGTTTAATATTAGATTTATGACTAAAAACTTACTAACTACATTTTTCATCATATCTATATTATTTACAGGTTGTATTAAAAAGCCTGAGAATAATAAACTTCCATTAACCAAAAAAGTTTTAGAGAAAACAGTATTAAGAGCTCTTAACGGAAATAAATCTGCAAATGATTCTCTTTCGAATTTAATTGATTATTCACTTCCTTTAGAACCAAATTACAGTGAGTTTTTTATTGACAGTTCTCTGATCAATAATTCAAAAGTAATTTTTACTGTTTTAATGACATTTGAAAATCCGATCTATAACAGATTTGCTGTTTATAATACAAACTTAGATCTAGAATTAATTGATAAGTCTTTAAATGGTAGGATCTATAAAGAACAATTATTTTTAAGCGGTACAAATTTTATAAAACTTACTGAGGATTTTTTGAGTAAAGATATATTTAAGTTAACGAGGATTTCCTTGTATAAAGCTGATACCGCTTCGGTTGATTTAGTTTTCCGTACATTTTCAAAATTGATCGATAGAAGAAGAATTTATTCTCAGGATATTACCGAGATTAATAATGATAGCATAGTAACTAAATTAAACAGCACAATAAGAACTTCTATTAGAAATAAAACTGATAAATTTATATATTCCTCGTTTAACAAAAAATATGTTTCTGAGGATAATTTGTTTTATGATTTTGTCACTGATTTTATTAACAAAGCTAAAGTAAATATTAAACTCCCCATAATTACAGACAGAAAATCTACTTTTGCTTCTGTTGGAATAACAGAAGATCTGATTATTGACAGGAACGACCCAAAAGTAAAACTACCTTCAGGCTTTACAATTAGTTTAAGCAATACTTGGAATAGAATAGATAATTTTATGATCCGAAGCCATATACTTAAAGGCAAAGAAGGTACCAGATTTTTAAACAATGTAATTGGTAGTACAATATCTATTATTAAGTTAGATGAACTTGAAAATGTAACTGAATATTGCAAATACCCTTTTATAACAGAGACAAAAGGACAGGCAAATATTAGAGCAACTGAAAGAATGGTCTATGGAAAAACATTTTATCAATTATTTGAATTTACAGGTGAGGGTCAAACATATTTAATGATAATGGATGGCTCTAAGTATACTTACAAAAAATATGAAAACCTGTATAAAGAAATAATTAATTCATTTAGAATTATTAAACAGGTCTAGAGTTTCAAATTAAAATTTTTATCATTTTAGGTTCAATAATTTTATATTGACTTTAATAATAAAAATTTGCAAATAAACATATTCTTTAACTTAATTTTAAGAGTTTACAATGTTTCAACAAAAACTTAAAACTAAAACAATCCCATTTCTTATATTCATATTATTTTATGTTACTGTGTTTGGGCAATCAAACACACTAGCACAGGACATATTCAAAGTAAATGATAGTGGCCCAGGTGGAGGTGGAAGTACAACTTTTACAACAACATCATTAGAAAATGATAAAGATAAAACTTCTACTATATGGATATTAATGGGAATTACTACAGGTCTGGTCTTATTTTATAAATTTTTTATTCAAAAGAAAAAAACTGACGATGAAATAAATGATTCAACTTCTACTTCAATATTATTCAAAAATAATGTTCATATAAAAACTGCTGTTGCAAAGATTAAAGATGTTGAAAAAAAATCTCCGTTTAATCTTTATTTAGGTATAAGAAGGGATGATCCCGTTTTTAATAAAAAAACTTATTTACTTGGAGTGTCCTTCAATTTGTAATTTATCTGATTAAAAATAAAAACCGGGACATCAGTTACACAAATATCATGCTTACCGCTGCTTCCTCTCGGACCTGACGGGGTTGGGCAATCATCTGTTAACCGATACCCGGCATTTTTTTTAATTTGGGTTGCTAAGATCCCTAAAATATTGAACTAATTCAATAGACTAATTTTTATTTACTTTACTTTTCTATTTATTTCACTTAAAGTATTTCTTTCCCAAAATACATTATTGTAATAACCTTGAATAGATTTATTTTTTTCTGCCAATTCTATTCTTTTTTGAGCAATACAACAAAAATCCTTATCTATTTCAATTCCGGAAAAATTTCTTCCTAACTTTTTTGAAACAACAGCTGTTGTACCGGAACCTAAAAATGGATCAAACACAAAATCACCTTTATTTGTACTTGCCAAAATAATTTTTGCTAATAATTTTTCCGGTTTTTGTGTTGGATGATCTGTATTCTCAGGCATTGACCAAAAAGGGATTGTAATATCAGTCCATAAATTTGAAGGAAAAGTTATACGAAATGTATTATCACCGGAATTTACCCAATCCTTTGGTAAACCGTTTTTATCTTTATAAGGTGCAAGAACTTTTCTTTTTATTTTAACATCATCAACATTAAAAGTATAATTATTACTTTTTGTACAATACCAAATATCTTCAGAACAATTTTTCCAATTTGATTTTGCACCTCTTCCCTTTTCTCTTTCCCACGTAATTCTATTTCTAATTATTAAATATTTTTGTGCGATATTAAATAAAGCAGGTGATGAATTCCAATCACCGCAAATATATACTGAAGCATTTTGTTTTAATTTTTGAATTAGTTTATTAAACCAACTATCAAACCAAACTTCATAATCATTTAGATCAATTTCTTTAAATGAATTTGAATTGAATTTTTTGTTAAGGTTATAAGGAGGATCAACAAATAAAAGATCAATAAATTTATCAGGTAAAAAATCAATAGTATTAAAAAGGTTTTGGTTTATAATTTTATTTTTTATTTCTTGTTCAGCAGCCTTGTTTTTGATCTTTATCAATTTTTTTGATAAATCTTTCTTTTCTTTAATTGATAGGAATAGTGTCCTGTTATTTGGTGCAAATTTTTCTGGGGATTTATTCATTCAAATTAGGCTAATAATGTTAAAGTAAATTTTAGCTTGTGTATTTCTCTTTTATTTTTTCTAATTCTTTTATGGCAGTATCAATTAATTTTGTCAGATCAGAAACAAGCACTTCTGTAAATTCATCAAATTCATCTTCCCTTGCTTTTCTTTCTAATTCATTACAAATATCAGCAATTGCAGTAATACCAAGTGTAACACTACTTCCTTTAAGTTTATGCGCATTAAACTGGAGCATTCTTGCATCTTTATTCATTTGAGAATGTTTTATTTGTTGTATAGTCTTTGGAAGATCTTCAATAAAAATTGAAATTAGCTCTTTGTAAAATTTAAGGTCATCAGGTGTTTGAATATCTTCAAGAAATGATATTTTCCCTTCATCAATTATTTTTGTTCTTGTTGCTTTAGTTTTTAATCTTTGTACTAAATCTAATTTTTGGTTTTTTATTTTTTCTCCCCAATTAACAAGTATCTTTTGAAGTTCGTCAATATGAATCGGTTTACTTATGTAATCATCCATCCCGACTTTTAGACAAGTTTCTCTATCACCTTGCATTGCATTTGCAGTCATTGCAATTATTCGGGGTCGTGTGTTTTCGTTTTGTTCATCTAAAATTAATTTTGTTGCTTCATATCCATCCATCTCAGGCATAAGAACATCCATAAAAACAACATCATATCTAATATTCCTAACACTCTGAACTGCTTCTTGTCCATTTGCAACAACATCAACTCTATACCCCATTTTTTCAAAAGTTCTTATGGCTACTTTTTGGTTAACAAGATTATCTTCAGCCAATAAAATTCTAAGTGGATAATTTTGTGCTAAAGTATTATCCAATTCTTTTTCATATTTTCTATATTTTCTTTCTCTCTTCTCACCCCGTACTGCTTTTAATAAAATCTGTTGTAATTGATTTTGTTTTATAGGTTTGGTTAAAAAGAGAATATCTAAAGCCGTATTTCTTTTTTGAAGTTCCTCTTTTTGATTTATTGAAGATAAAATTATAATTGGTAATTCATGCAACAATTCATCTTTTCTAATTATTGAAGCCAATTTAATTCCATCAATTTCAGGCATTTGGTAATCCAGAATTGCAAGATCAAAATGTTCATTATTTTCAATTAGTTTTATTACTTCTTTTGGTGTTGATAAAACTGTTGGTTTCATCTTCCAAGATTCTGCCTGTACTTTTAATATTCTCCTATTGGTTTGGTTATCATCAACAATTAACACCCTTTTATTTAATAGTTCAGGAGGTTGAGTTTTAATATAAACTTTTTGTTTTGATGGTTCGGCTTTTGCTTTAATTGTAAAAAAGAAAGTTGTTCCTTTGCCAAGTTTACTTTCTACCCAAACTTCGCCGCCCATCATGTGAGCAAGTCTTTGACTAATTGCAAGTCCTAAACCTGTACCGCCGTGCGTTCTTGTTGTTGAAGAATCAACCTGGCTGAAAGACTTAAAAAGTCTGTCCATTTTATCTTCAGGAATACCAACACCGGTATCTTTCACAGAAAAGATCAGTTCAAAAATGTCATCAGTTTTGCTTTCGGCAGAAACTGAAACAAATACATCTCCTTCTTCTGTAAATTTAATAGCATTATTGACCAGATTAATTATAATCTGTTTTAGCCTTGTTACATCGCCGTTAATTGTAATTGGTGTATTATTTTCTATTAAATAACCCAAGTCTAAAGATTTTTCAGATGCTTTTTGAGCGAGCAAGTCTAGTGAATCCTCAATACAATCTCTCAGATCGAATGGTTGATTTTCTAATTCTAATTTTTCTGATTCAATTTTTGAGAAGTCTAAAATATCATTAATTATTACAAGAAGTTGATCACCACTTATTCTAATTGTCTCCACAAATTCTTTTTGTTCTTCGTCAAGATCAGTATCTAAAAGCAAACCTGTCATACCAATAACTCCGTTCATTGGAGTTCTAATTTCGTGACTCATCAATGCAAGGAATTCGCTTTTCACTTTTACAGCTGCCTCTGCTTTTTTAGCCGCAATATCTAATTCTGTATTTTTTTTTCTAATTTCTTCACTTATTTGAGCTCTTTTTAAAACTCCAGCAATAGTTGCTGCGGTAGTATGTAATAAATATTCTTCACTATCTGTCCAAGTTCTTTCATCTGTAAGTTCATCAAATCCGATAAAACCCCAATAATTTCCATCTATTAATATTGGTACTAAAATTATAGATTTGATTTTACTATCAATAAATAAATTTTGTGCTTCTTTAGGTAGATCTTTTATAACATATTTTAATGATCTGCCGGCTTTAAAATTTTCATAAAAATTTAAGGCTGCAAATCTTGAATATGAAAGTCTTTGTAATGAAGGCTCATTAATTTGAGCTACAGCATTTTCTGATGTCCATTCGTAAGTTAGTTTTGCAAAATTTTCTTCTGTTTCTTCAATTACCTGATGCTGATAAATATAAACTCTTTCAACCTCTGCAGCTATGCCCAATATTCTAATTGCGGAATTTAAACCATAATTTAAATCTTTACTTGCTACTAAACTCTTTGTTGCTTCGGCAATACCTTGCAGTAGATTGTCTTTTTTCTTTAATAAATCTTTATCTTCTTTGCTTTTTGTAATATCTCTAAAAACACTTAATAGAAGTCTTTGACCATTAGTGTCTTCAAAAATAGTACTAATAGCTTCAAAGTTTACAAATTTACCGTTCCAAAATTTAGCAGATAACTCAAGGTGTGGTTCAACTTTATTTTTTGTGAATATTTCTTTGTAATATTTAAGAGATTGAACTGCTTCCTCTCCTGAATGGATTACTGTAAAAGGTCTGCCAATCAATTCTTCTCTAGATTTTCCGACCCATTCAGCATAGGCTTTATTACAATATTGTACAACACCTTTATTATCGGTTATGCGCATTCCATCTAGAGAATTTTCCCAAACTAATTCAAATATACTTTCAGAATGTCTTAGCTTATTTTCTGTATTTAATCTTTCAGATATAATATGAATTGTTCCGCTACCTTTTTTCTCTCCCTCAATATTTAACAGCTTAGCATTAATTTCAACAGGTACAAGATTACCTGTTTTATGAATTAAATTTACATGAAATTTTTCAAGTTTATTATCAGCAAATATTTTTGATAATCCTCTTAAAGCATTTTTGATCTCTGCTTTTGGTACAAAATTAATAAAGGATTTCCCCACTACTTCATCAACTTCATAACCCAGAGCATTTTTTACTGATGGCGTTATGAACATCATTTTTCCCATTAAAGAAATTTTGAAGATTATATCTAATGAGGACTCTGAAAGTACAATAAAATTACTGTACATTTCTTCAAGCTTTGTTAAAGCTTTTTCACTATTTATAAGTATATATTTTTCCTCAGGAGATAGCTCAAAGTTTTCTGCAAATAGTTTTATGCTGTTATGAAGAAAGGCAAAAGCTTCTTCCACATCAATAATGTGATTATTGCCAGATTTTTTCATCAAATTAAATTAATATAGAATTATTCTGAATGTAATTTATCAATTTTAAATTTTAATTTAACATATTTAGTTAAAAGAACATATATATTATTTTTCAATTCAGTATTTCATAAATCAAACCGCCAAATATTCTTATCCTTGCTAAGATGTATCCATTTATCTAATTTTTGTATGTAAGTTTTTAATATAATTAAGGAAATTTAATGAAACCCACTATAGTAACAATGCAGGGTGACGGAATAGGAAAAACTGTACTACCAGAAGCGGTCAAAGTTCTTGAAGCTGCTGGATTTGAAGCAGATTATGTACACGCAGATATTGGCTGGAAATTCTGGAAAAAACAAGGTAATCCTTTACCTCAAAAAACTATTGATCTTTTAACTGAACATAAAATTGGTTTATTTGGAGCTATAACAAGCAAGCCTAAAGATAAAGCTCTTGAAGAATTAGATCCTTCTTTAAAAGGAAAAGGTTTTGTCTATTTTAGTCCGATTGTTGGATTAAGACAACATTTTGATCTGGATATTTGTATTCGTCCTTGTAAATCATTTAAAGGAAATCCACTTAATTTTATAAGGAGAGATGCAAGTGATGGTTTTGAAGAACCATTAGTTAATGCCGTTATATTCAGGCAAAACACTGAGGGATTGTACTCCGGTGTTGAATGGACTAATCCACCAAAAGAAGTTAGAGATGCATTTAACCTTCACCCTAAAATGAAAAAGTTTAAAGATGTTCCCGGTAAAGACCTTGCAATATCTTCAAGAATTATGTCACGAGAAGCATGTCATAGAATTATAAGAGCTGCTTACGAATATGCTGATAAATTTGGATTTACAAATCTTACAGTTTGTGAAAAACCAAATGTCCTTAGAGAAACTTCCGGTTTGATGATGGAAGAAGCAAAAAAAATATCAAAAGATTTTCCTAACATTGATCTTTGGGAAACAAACATTGATGCGCAGATGATGTGGCTTACAAAAAATCCTGAAGACTATGGAGTAATTGTTTCAGAAAATATGTTTGGTGACATAGTTAGTGATGGTTTTGCCGGACTTATCGGCGGACTTGGTTTTGCCTGCAGTGCAAACATCGGGAAAGAAGTTGCAATATTTGAACCTACACATGGCTCTGCTCCCAAATATGAAACATTAAATCCATCAATAGTTAATCCAATTGCAATGATTATGAGCGCTTGTATGATGCTTGACCATTTAAATGAAACTGAGAAAGCTAAAAATATTAGAAATGCAATTGCAAAAGTTGTTGAAGAAGGTAAGGTAAGAACTTATGATATGATGAAGTTAAGAGGATCACAAAAAGTTTTTGAACAAGGCGCTTGCACAACACAAGAAATGACTAATGAAATAATCAAGTACGTTAAACGCTAAACGAAAGAAGAAAAACGGTTTTAAATAAAAAAAATAAAAGGAAGTAAAACAAACTGAGATAATTTTAAAGATTCATTTTTCGTCTCACGTTTTTCGTTTTACATTAACATATGAAAGATGAAATATTAAAAATATGGCCTGAAATAAACTGGATTAAAAATCCTGACTTAAGAGAAAAAGTTTTGCAATGTTGGATTTATGCTGTTGAAAAAAGTGTGTTAACTATTATCGATTTGGAAACCATTCCATTTTCTCTTCTGCTTAAAGATTGTAATATTTCTTTTATGAACCATAAAAGAACAGCAGTACAATTATCCGTTGATATTGCAAAAAGAATGCAAGAAAATTTTGGAGAAAAAATAAATATTGATATGGATATACTTATTGCCGGAGCAATTCTAATTGATGTTGGTAAACTGATTGAATACGATAAAGTTGACGGCAAATTAACTACAAGTAAAGCAGGTAAACTTTTAAGGCATCCTTTCAGTGGAGTTTCTATTGCAGATAGATTTGAACTTCCTCCAGAAGTGCAGCACATTATTGCATATCATTCAAAAGAAGGTGATCTGGCAAAAAGAAGTGTGGAAGCAATAATTGTTCATCACGCAGATTTTGTAAGTTTTGAACCATTTAAGGAGTAAGACGATAAACGGAAAACGGAAGACGAGTAGATGATATGATTAAATTGAATCATAAAAACTTGGATGTTTGGAAAAAGAGTATTGAATTAATTTCTGAAGTTTATGCTATTACTCAAAGTTTTCCAAAAGATGAATTATTTGGTTTAACATCACAAATTAGAAGAGCATCAGTTTCAATTGCTTCAAATATAGCTGAAGGATTTGCAAGGACATCAAAAGTTGAGACCGTTAGATTTTTAGATATATCAAGATCTTCTCTTGTAGAAGTTGACACACAAATAGAGATTGCTACAAAATTGAAATATATAAAATTAGAAAATCTAGATGAATTTTCAGAGAAATCTAATCATATATTTGCTATGCTATCAAATTTAATTAAAAAATTAAAGGAAAATGAAAAGAACTAAGGCAAAATCGTTTTTCGTCTTTCTTCTTTCGTCTATCGTCTAATATGACACAAACACTGACTGAAAAAATAGTACAAAAATTTGCTGTTGAAAACGATGTCAGTCCAATTCACAGCGGTGATTTTATTTACATCCAGCCTGCTTATGTAATGACCCACGATAACACAGGTGCAATCATTCCAAAATTTAATTCTATCGGGGCAAAAAAATTATTCAACCCAGATCAAGTTGTAATTACTTTAGATCACAATGTTCAAGATAAAAGTGAAACTAATTTAGCTAAATATAAAAAGATAGAAGAGTTTGCTAAAACTATGGGTACACATTTCTATCCTGCTGGTAGAGGTATTGGTCACCAAATTATGTGCGAAGAAGGTTTTGCTTTTCCGAATACAATGGTTGTTGCTTCAGATAGTCATTCAAATATGTACGGAGGGCTTGGTTCTTTAGGTACTCCAATTGTAAGAACAGATGCTGCAGCAGTTTGGGCAACCGGCAAAACTTGGTGGAAGGTTCCGCCAATTGCAAAAGTTAATTTATTTGGAAAACTTAATGAAGGTGTAACTGGTAAAGATGTTATAATTACACTGTGCGGAAAATTCAATAAAGATGAAGTTCTAAATCATGTTGTTGAATTTACAGGTGAAGGAATTAAAAATTTATCTATTGATGATAGACTAACAATTGCAAATATGACAACTGAATGGGGAGCTTTAGCAGGATTATTTCCCGTAGATGATGTAACCATTAACTGGTATAATAATAGAATAGAAAAGTATGGAGAAAATGAAAGGATAAATAAAACAGCAATAAATGATTTAAAGAAAAATATATTAAAAGCTGATAGTGATGCATTTTATTCAAAAGAAATAAATTTAGATTTGTTTTCTGTTCTTCCTTCTGTTTCTGGTCCTGACTCTGTAAAGAAAATGGAAACAATGTGCGAGTTAAAATCTAAAAGAATAAAAATTGATAAAGCATATTTAGTTTCCTGTGTTAACAGCCGTGTTGATGACATTCATCAGGCAGCAGAAATTATTAGAGGCAAAAAAATAGCTGAAGGAGTTGAATTTTATCTTGCTGCTGCTTCATCACAAGTGCAAAAAGAAAGTGAACTTAATGGTGATTGGAATGCATTGTTAGAAGCCGGTGCTAAACCTCTTCCACCCGGTTGCGGACCTTGTATTGGACTTGGAATGGGATTGTTAAAAGACGGCGAAGTAGGAATTTCAGCTACAAACCGAAATTACAAAGGCAGAATGGGTTCACCAAATGCACACTCTTATTTAGCTTCCCCGGCAGTAGTTGCTGCATCTGCAATTGCCGGTTATATTGATTATGCCTGGGAATACTGCCCTCTGTTAACTTTTGAAGATGTTAAAATAAATTCAATACAAGAAAAAACTAAAAAGAAAATAGAGATAATAAAAGATTTTCCAAAAGAAATTAAAGAAAATGTTTTATTCTGTCATCAGGATAATTTAAATACTGACGGGATTTATCCGGGCAAATATACTTATGTGGATAATATGACACCCGAACAACAAGCAGAAGTTGCTATGGAAAATTACGATAAGAATTTTCAGTCAATTGCTAAAGATGGAGATGTTATTGTTGGTGGATTTAATTTTGGAACAGGCAGCTCACGTGAGCAAGCAGCAACAGCATTAAAATATAAAGGAATTAGATTAGTCATAGCCGGATCATTTAGTGAAACTTATAAACGAAATGCGTTCAATAATGGATTTTTACTAGTTGAAATTCCTGAACTTGTAAAAGATTTAAAATCAAAATATGGTAGTAAATCACTTACAGAAAATACTAATACTGAAATATTAATTAATTTTGAAAATTCAAAAGCATCATTTGATAGTAAACAATATGATTTTGATTCCGTGGGTAAAGCAGCACAAGAATTAATTGTTTACGGCGGATTAAATAATTGGATAAAAGAAAAAATTAAAAACTAATACGATAAATATGGAAAAATCTATCTCCAGACAAATTGCAGAATTCTCGATCAACTTAAAATTTGAAGACCTCCCAAAAAATGTTGTAGAAACAACAAAAAAATATTTATACGATTCCATCGGTTGTGCCTTTGGTGGATACCACACTAAAGATGTAAATATTCTAAAAGACATTTATGTAAATATGGGAGGAAAAGAAGAAGTAACTTTAATCGGTTTTGGAAAAAAAATTCCTGCAGTTAATGCGACTCTTGTTAATTCTTTAATGATTAGAGCATTGGATTTTAATGACATTTATTGGAA
>PFGS01000232.1:0-2215 GCA_002783525.1 Ignavibacteriales bacterium CG12_big_fil_rev_8_21_14_0_65_30_8
TTTAACGCTACTTCTTCGCCGGCATCGTTTGTAAATTTTATAAGCGTGAGCAGTCTTCCGATTATTCCGGATGCAAAGAAAACTGTTATTGCATTCAAACCGTATACGACGAAGGGTTTTGTCCACCACTTAATTCCTTTAACATCTATGAACCAGTAACAAAAAGCAAGGAAGTGAAGCGCGAGTCCTGCGGTATAAACAACATAAGAACTCGTCCAAAGATTTTTACCAATTGGGAACCAAAAATCCCAGATGTAACCAAGCAGCATTCCAACGCTGCCGAAGATGAACATCCAAACGACTTTGGTTGTGTCATCCGTTTTTGTGCGCAGCCAATATCCGGTTAGAATGCCGAATAGTGCGGTTGAAATTGCGGGGATTGTACTGAATATTCCTTCCGGATCCCAAACTTTTGTGGCGCTCCAAAGGTGACCGTAAAGTAGATTCCTATCTATCCACGCTGCAAGATTGGTTGTCGGTTCAAGGTTAGCATAACCCACACCGGGAACCGGGATGAGCGTCATAGCAAGCCAGTAAAAAATTAATAACGCAACAGCCACAATAGAAATAGTTTTAATGCTTCCCTTTAAAAAAATTAAAGAGGCGAAAAAATAAACTACCGCTATCCTTTGTAGTACGCCGGGTATTCTAATAGTTGATAAATCGTAATATGGGAAGCCTTGAAGAATTAACCCGAGCAAAAATAACATTGCGGCGCGTCTAAAAATTTGCAGAACAAGTTTAAACTGATTATCACCTCTTTCCTTTCTTTTTGAAAGTGAATAGGTAATTGCAACGCCGACAATAAAAAGGAAGAAGGGAAAAACTAAGTCGGTTGGAGTGCACCCGTTCCATTCAGCGTGTTTTAAGGGTGAATAAATAGAACCCCACGATCCGGGATTGTTTACAAGGATCATTAAAGCAATTGTTATACCCCGAAATACATCAAGAGAAAGAAGCCGTGTAGATTTTTGTGTTTCCATGATAACCATTTTTTTATTTCCACCCAAAAATTAAATTTTTCTTTCTTCTAATACAAAATTATTTTTGCTAAGTTTGGCTTCCAAAAATAAAACAGCAAGGTTGATGAAAATATTAAGAAGACTTTACGACTGGGTTCTGCACTGGGCACAAACTCCATACGGCGCAATTGCATTGTTTTTTTTAGCGTTTGCAGAATCATCATTTTTCCCTATTCCGCCGGATGCGCTTTTAATTGCACTTGTTCTCGGAGCGCGGGCAAAAGCATTTAATTACGCAGGCGTTTGTACAGTTGCATCAATACTGGGCGCGCTGCTCGGGTATTCGATTGGTTATTTTGTTTGGTGGTCATCGCCGAATGAATTTTCATCTGTCGCTATGTTTTTCTTTAACAACGTTCCCGGTTTTAAGCCGGAAGTTTTTGAACAAATCCGGCACATGTATTCCGAATATGATTTCTGGATAATTTTTACTGCCGGTTTTACACCCTTGCCCTACAAAGTTTTTACTATATCGGCAGGCGCTTTTTACATTAATCTTCCAATGTTCATCATCGCTTCAGTTGTTAGCCGGGGTGCACGTTTCTTTTTAGTTGCGTATCTCATCTGGCGTTTTGGTCCGCAGATACAGGGTTTTATAGATAAATATTTTAACTGGCTTGCAATAGGGTTTACGGTGTTATTAATCGGCGGATTTGTAATTATCAAATATTTGGTTTGATATTTTATTGCAGTAACCGCTTTAAGTTGTTACAGCGGGGTAATGGTTTTAATTATTTTTTAAACAAGAAAACATTTTTGCAAATGCTTCGGCTCTACTTAAACCAATAAGTTCTTCATTTTTCAAATCAATTTTCAGTTTATTTATCCATTCATTCACTTCTTCGGAAGATGCTATTTTCTCAGACTTAAATTCAAAATCAAGTTCATCAATAATTAATCCTTTTAATGCAAGCCTCTGTATTGCTTCGAATGCCGGATGCGAATTATAAATATCTTTATACGGATAAATTTGACATCCCGCTTTTAATAATTCACTTTGAAGTTCATCAACGCTAATATTTCCCGGTTCAATATTATTTTTAACAGAAATAGCTGCTGCCGCCCCAGCCGCTTGCCCGATGAGCATAACAACCGGTTGAAGACGGGAACACCCATTTACAATATGAGAGACTGAAATACTTTTTTCAGCAGCAATAAAACCCTCAACATCCTCCGGAATTAAAGACCGGAAA
>PFGS01000232.1:2452-3346 GCA_002783525.1 Ignavibacteriales bacterium CG12_big_fil_rev_8_21_14_0_65_30_8
TTCCTATGATCGGGTCAGGAAATAATCGGTATCAGCTATTAGACGTTGAGGATTTATGCGAGGCGATTTACCTTCTCATGACAAAGCCTGTTGAGGTCGTTAACGATACGTTTAATATTGGTGCGAAAGAATTTACGACTATGCGAGAAGATTATCAGGCGGTACTTGATGTCGCAGGTTTTGGCAAAAAGGTAACTGGGTTTCCTGCAGCTCCTATGATTTGGACACTGAGAATATTAGAACGTCTTCACATCTCCCCTTTGTATAAGTGGGTGTACGAAACTGCATCAAAAGATTCGTTTGTTTCAATTGAAAAGGCAGAGCGCGTTTTGGGGTATGCTCCAAAATACTCAAACAAAGATGCGCTGATTCGAAATTATGAATGGTACGTTAAACATCAAGATCAGTTTGATAACACCTCGGGTGTTTCACATCGTGTTCCGTGGAAGCAGGGGATTCTTGGACTTGCAAAGTTTTTGTTTTAATATAGTTAAAAACTCCTCGTTGACATATATGGTATTATATATGTGGTGGAGGACAATCAAAAGACGATCACTAAAGTACTACTTGCTGTTTTTTGTGCAGCAGGATTAATAGTTTATATGAATATCACGTCAGACCAACATAGCGTGTTGGCAGCAACACATGATGTGGTAATAAATGAAGTATTATTTGATCCAAACGGTACCGATACGGGATTGGAATGGATTGAGTTATATAACCCAGTTTGTTCTACAATTTCTCTGTTAGGTTATTCAATAACCGCATCGTCAGGCGATTACTATGTGTTTGGTGATGTATCAATTGCACCTCGCGATTATCTTGTTCTTCACTGGAATGCCGATGGAAGCGATAGTGAAAGTGAGTTGTTTACAGGTACCGTTGTTGTCGATT
>PFGS01000232.1:3352-3494 GCA_002783525.1 Ignavibacteriales bacterium CG12_big_fil_rev_8_21_14_0_65_30_8
TGGGGAATTCTTCAGGGTATGTTACATTGTATTCGGATTCTGTGCGCAACGAAACAACTATTGTTGATTACGTGGCATATGGATCTTCGTCACAACCATGGATTTCCCATGCAATCGGTGCGGGAATATGGATTAGTGATCT
>PFGS01000149.1:0-3494 GCA_002783525.1 Ignavibacteriales bacterium CG12_big_fil_rev_8_21_14_0_65_30_8
TAGTTTAGTTTTTAAAAACAGTAGATGCTTTTTTGAGTAAGGAGTAAAGGAATAAGGAATATGGAGTAAGGAAAACGCGCTGTCATTTCGAAGGAGTGAAACGACTGAGAAATCTTAAAGATTCCTCACCCCATCGGGGATTCGGAATGACAAAGCGGATGTATTAGCGCATTCGCGGCAAGAAAAAGGAACCTATTGCGTCCCTAAAGGGACTTTAATGGCAAGAGCCATAGATAATTCTAGAAATATTTAATCCCTAAAGGGATTGGCTAAAGTTAAAATAATTATTAAGAGCTTATTGTCCCGTAGGGACAGAATATTTATAGATAAAAACGAGCGCATTAAAAACAGAAGTCCCTTTAGGGACGAAATAAAAATATATTTTGGACATATATGAATTTTATTAACACATTCGCGGCAGATAAAAAGGAAGCGTGATTAAGCAACTGGCAATACGATGTGTTCTTAGTGGTTAATACTTTTTACAACTTAGTTCACTGAGAAAAAGAGAGATGTATTTATGAAGATTGCAAATGCGAAAAATACAAGGCTCAAAACAACTAATAATTTATATCTGAACTTCTTAAAATTCTCTTCTCTTTTTACAATAAATTATTTATATTAATATTTGAAAATATACTTGGGGGTTAATAACATACCAAATATTCTTTAACCTCTAGAAAAATTTTGCCAATATATATCTGAAATATAAAGTTTATTATGTTGATATAGTAAAGAAATATATATGCAGAGTATATTTTCAAAAAAAAAAAAAATGTTATTATTAATTAAAAAAAACACAATTTGGAATATATATATTCAGCTGTGAGCATACCTGTCCATCTCTAACATATCTATGTTTTTTTACCAATAATAATGTGCAGTATAAGTAATAGTTAAGTTTTCAGTCTATTGCCTTTATATATGTTTTTTTATCTAACTAATTGAGGCGAATATGAATACAAGGTTTCTCCCTAAGAAAACCAATCTTATTATTTCAGTTGCCCTGCTTTGTCTTGTAATAATTATTACCGGATTTGTTTATTACAACTATGAGCAAAACTCCATTGTTAATAATAAATACAAAGAGCTTAAAAACGTCTCGGATTTCAAAAGCCAGCAATTATACAGCTTTATCAAAGAACAAAAAGCAACTCTTAAGATAGTTTCTTCCTCAACTTTTTTTGCAAATGGAATTAAAGAATTTTTACACTCTCCTTCAGATGTTAATCTTAAAATCGATATTGTAGATCGCTTAAAACCTATATTTGAAGAACAAAAGTTTGAAAATATTATTCTTACCGATGAAACCGGTAAATTATTATTGGCGGTAAAGCCCGGCATAAAAGACCTATCTGAATTTACAATTTCAAAAATTAAACAGGCAGCAGCTACTGAAAAAATAGTTTTTTCCGATTTATATTTTTGTAATCTTCACAATGAAATTCATTTGGATTTTATTGCGCCAATTGTAGATGAACAGTCTAAAGTTATAGCCGCTTTAATATTTCGCATTAATCCGGAAGAAGAGTTTTTCCCTCTTTTACAATACTATCCCGAATCAAGTATTTCCCTTGAAACTATTTTAAGAAAAGATGAAGACAGCGTCTTATTTATCAGCGAAACAAGATTTGGCAGTAACACAGCTTTTAAATTAAAAATACCATTAACCCGTAAAGAAGTCCCGGCTGTGCAAGCGGTAATGGGTAATCTTGGTCAGTTCGAAGGGAAAGATTACAGAGGTGTAAAAGTCCTTTCAGATATTAGAAAATTAACTGACCCCGAATGGATAATGATTACTAAAATTGATAAAAGCGAAATTAACGCTGAGCTATTAGAAAAGACCTATTATATTCTTGCAATTTGTTTGGGCTTAATATTTACCGTCAGCTTAGGGTTCGTTTGGTTTTATAATCAACGTCAAAAAAATATTTATGAGGAACTTTATAGAAAAGAAAAAGAAATTGGGCAGCATCAAGAACGATTCAAAGTAACAATGGAGAGCTTGGGAGAAGGTATAATTACAACCGATGTGAATGGGAAAATACGATATCTAAATTTAAAAGCCGAAAAATTGACCGGCTGGAACCTCAGAGAGGCAAAAGGAAGAATGCTTTCTGAAATTTATCACGTTAAGAATGAAGAAACCGGTCAGATTGAAAACAATATTCTCGACAAAGTAATCAAACACGGTATAGTAAAAGAGCTTGCTAATCATACAATTCTGATTTCCAGAGAGGGAAAAGAGATACCAGTAATGGATACCGGCGCACCAATTTTTAATACTGACGGTTCTGTTAACGGTATTGTTATAACTTTCCATGATGAAGCGGAAAAAAGAGCTCAGCAAAAACTTATTAAAGATAATGAAGAAAAATATAGGTTTTTGTCGGCACAGTTTGAGGCAATTTTAGACCATATTCCCGGGCTGGTTTTTTATAAAGATACAAAAAATAATTTCATAAGGGTAAATAGATATTTTGCGGAAGCAAATAAAACCACAAAAGAAGCCTTTGAAAACAAAAACTGCGCTGATATTTATCCGAAAGAAATTGCTGATAAATATTATGAAGATGATTTATCAATAATTAATTCCGGCGTTGCAGAGTTAAATATTGAAGAACCCTGGCTAACCGAAACTGGTGCCAGATGGGTTAATACAAATAAAATTCCGTTTGTTGATAACGAGGGAAATATTATAGGGATTATTGGTTTATCATTCGATATCACCGAGCGTAAAAAAGTTGAAAAAGAATTGCTCACGTCTGAAGGAAAATACCGCGACTTGATTGAGAACGCAACGGTTGGCGTTTATTCATCAAATTTGAAGGGAGAAGTTTTGTTCGTCAACAAGAGGTTTGCAGATATTTTGGAAGCCGAATCCCCGGAAGAGTTAAAAAATTCGGCAGCAATCGTCCTTTATAAAAACCCGGAAGACCGAAATAGGTTTATCCGGTTACTTAAGGAAAACGGAATCGTTACCAACTTTGAAACCGAGCTGATAACCAGGAAAGGGAACACAATATCGACTCTGGTAAGCGCGAAACTCGAGGAAGAAATACTTACCGGAATGGTGCTGGATATCACCGAGCTCAAAAAGGTTCAAGATAAACTTAGTGAATCCATTAATCGTTTCAACCGATTGGTTTCTAAATTAAATGATGTTGTGTGGACAGCCTCTATTGACAGTTCTGAGATAACAGATGTGAACGATTCTTTAGAAGATATTTATGGAATTACAATTGACGAGTTTAAAGCAAACCCTAAACTTTGGATTGAGATGGTGCATCCCGATGACAGAGAAATTGCAGAAGCGAGCAGTAAAGAACTTTATGAAAAAGGACAGGCATCTGCAGAATATAGAATTGTTAAACCGGACGGGACTGTTACCTGGCTGTTTGACAGAAAATCAATAATTTATGATGATAATGAAAAACCGATTTCAATTGGCGGGATTGCAAAAGATATCACCGAGTGTAAACTGGCGGTTGAAG
>PFGS01000149.1:3512-3926 GCA_002783525.1 Ignavibacteriales bacterium CG12_big_fil_rev_8_21_14_0_65_30_8
AGAACTCCTTTTGTAGGTATAATAGGATATGCGGAAATTCTTGCAGAAAATTTACAAAACACTAAAGATGGAGAATTTGCTGATGCAATACTTGAGTCTTCGCAAAGAATGATTAGAACGCTGAATCAAATTTTAGATACATCAAAACTTGAATTTGAAGAAAGAATAATTGAAAAAAGATGGCTTGAGGTTGATATATTAATTGAGAGAGTTTATAAAAATTATTTAAAAAATGCGGAGAAAAAAACTTAGAATTTCGGAAAAATATTGTTCCTAATAACTACTTAATATTTACAGATGGAGAATTACTTGAGCAAATAATTTCCAATTTAGTAAGTAACGCAATCAAATATACTCCCCAAGGAAGCGTAAGCATTTCTGCCGATATTATCAAAAAAAATACAACCGATGTTC
>PFGS01000149.1:3987-4384 GCA_002783525.1 Ignavibacteriales bacterium CG12_big_fil_rev_8_21_14_0_65_30_8
GGATCAATTTAGACAAGTCAGCGAAGGATTAAACCGCAGTTTCGAAGGAACTGGTTTGGGTTTATCTATTATTAAAGAAAATACAAAATTACTTGGCGGGAATATTTCTCTTGAAAGTGAAGAAGATGGCGGGTCAACATTTATTTTTGAAATGCCATTAGCAAAACCGGTTAATTCTAAATCTGAAAATTCTGCAAAAAATACATCCACTCCGGAGTCTCCCTCCATTTCAAAAGAAAAACCGGATGTATACAAAAAAATACTGTACATTGAAGATGACAAGGCTGCACGGGATGTAATCACGAGATTTCTTTCTGATAAGTATGAAATAACAACAAATGATTCTGCAGATAAAGTGTTGCAAATTGTTAATGAAGTTAATTTCGACGCTATACTT
>PFGS01000067.1 GCA_002783525.1 Ignavibacteriales bacterium CG12_big_fil_rev_8_21_14_0_65_30_8
GAAGCAAAAAAGGATTTAATCCGGCTTCATTTAATAACTTTATTCTTTCTTTTTTTGTAGTAAATTTAATCGGCTCAACAGCTTTAATTTTAAATGGTTCGATAATAATACTCATCAAATATTTCCCTTTTTATATAAAATTGTGATATAAATTTAACATTTTTTGCGCTACAATTTTAATGAATTTGTTGTTTCTCATTTTTTTATTGCCTTTTCCGATTTCTATTTCTAATTTGAATTAGTCATTCAAACCATATTATAAAAGGAGAATAAAATGGATAATGATACAAATCAAGTTGCTGATCAATCAACTTCGGAAGAAAATGAATTGAATCATTCCGATAAAATGATTGGTATTTTTAGCTCCCCCACAAGCACATTTGAAAGTGTTTCTAAATTTCCACCTAGAACAAAAGATTGGCTGCTTCCAATATTTCTACTGTTATTAATAGTTGCTGTTTCTAGAATTATTGTTATGAACAATGATGTGATCAAATTTGAAATGAAACAAAAACAGTTAGCTAAAATTGAAGAAGGTTTTAATAAAGCTGTTGCTGATGGTTCAATGACTCAACAGCAAGCTGATGAACAAATGGATAGAATTCAAGAACAAATGGATAGATTTGGCAGCGGAACAATCGGTATTATCATCCAGACTGTTTCAATATTTATAGTTGGTTTTATATTATTCTTTATAGTTACAGGTATATATTTTCTATTTGCTAAGTTTCTACTTAAAGGTGATGGAACTTATACCGGTGCACTGGTAGCAAATGGACTGACAGCTTACATTGCAATTATTACAACTATTTTAGCTGCTATTTTATCTTTAGTATTTAGCAGAATGATGAATGATGTAAGTGTAGCTTCATTAATAAACTCAGATAAAACAACTATTGTAGGATTTGTATTAGGTAAATTGGATATCTTAAGTATTTGGGCTTATGCAGTCTTTAGTATTGGTCTTGCTAAAATGTTTAAATCAACTTCTACAGGTAAATATTATGCAATGGTATTTGGTTTGTGGATTATAGGAACATTTATATTGTTCATAATAGCTAAATCAGTACCATTCCTATCAAATTTTATGCAATAATTTAAAAAGGAAGGTTTTATATCAGACCTTCCTTTTCTATTTTCTTACTTATAAAATTTTAAATCATTTGCTTTTTAAAAGTATAATTTATTATTATTTTAAAAAATATTAAAGCAAACAACTAATTTCTTACTCAAAGCTTAAACGGAGTTAATCAAATGTCAGATAAAAAAAACAATAATGAAAATGAAGTAACCGAAGCTCAAATAGCTGTACACTGGAAGGAAGAAGAATATTTTGAACCGCCAAAAGATTTTTCTGCTCAAGCAAATATTAAAGATAACAGTATCTTTAACAGATTTAAAGAGGAAAATTTTCCGAATTGTTTTTCAGAATATGCAAATATGTTGGACTGGTATAAAAAATGGGATACAATTCTAGATTCAAGTAATCCTCCGTTTTACAAATGGTTTGTTGGTGGAAAGATTAACGCAAGTTATAATTGTATTGACAGACATCTTGCAGTATATAAAAATAAAACTGCAATACACTTTGTGCCTGAACCTGAAAATGAAGATATTCAGCATATGACATACCAGGAGTTATATGTAAAGGTAAACGAATTTGCAGCAATGTTAAAAGACTACGGGTTAAAAGCTGGTGATACTGTTACTCTTCATATGCCAATGATACCTGAACTAGCCGTTACAATGCTTGCATGCGCAAGAATTGGAGTAATTCATTCACAAGTATTTTCCGGATTTTCAGGTAAAGCCTGCGCTGAAAGAATTGTAGATGCTAAAAGTAAATTTTTAATTACTGCTGATGCTTATTATAGAGGCGGAAATTTAATCGATCATAAAGAAAAGGCTGATATAGCATGTTTAACAGCAGAAAAAGAAGGACATAAAGTTGAGCATGTTTTAATATGGGAAAGATATCATAACACATATTCTGCTGCCACACCTTTAGTTGGTAACAGAGACATTATTATAAATGATACTATAAAATTATATCGAAATAAAAAAGTAGAACCTGAAAGACTTAATGCTGACGACACATTATTTTTAATGTACACATCCGGTACAACAGGAAAACCAAAAGGCGCTCAACATTCAATAGGTGGATATTTATCTTATGTAACTGGTACATCAAAATATATTCAGGACATAAAACCTGAAGATGTGTATTGGTGTATGGCCGATATAGGCTGGATTACCGGACATTCATATATTGTTTACGGACCATTAGCGCTTGCAGCATCATCTGTAATATTTGAAGGTGTTCCAACTCACCCTGATGCAGGCAGACCTTGGAGAGTAGCAGAAGAACTAGGTGTAAATATTTTCCACACATCTCCAACTGCAATTAGAGCGTTAAGAAGAGTTGGACCAAACGAACCGGCAAAATATAATTATCACTTTAAACATATGACTACAGTAGGTGAACCAATTGAACCGACAGTCTGGAAATGGTATTATGAATTTGTTGGTAAAAAGGAAGCTGCAATTGTTGATACATATTGGCAAACTGAAACAGGAGGATTTTTGTGTTCAACAATTCCTGGAATTCACAAAATGAAACCAGGTAGTGCAGGACCAGGAGTACCCGGTATTTATCCAATTGTGTTTGATGAAGAAGGGAAAGTTTTACCAGCAGGCAGTGGAAAAGCGGGAAATATATGCATTAAAAATCCCTGGCCGGGTAGAATGCTGACCATTTGGGGAGATGATGAAAGATTTGTTAATCAATATTATAAAAGATATAATACCGTTCCACAAAGTAAGGATTGGAAAGACTGGCCATACTTTGCAGGTGATGGAGCTGTGGAGGCACCGGATGGTTATTTTAGAATTCTAGGGAGAATAGATGATGTTATTAATGTTGCCGGTCATAGATTAGGAACAAAGGAATTAGAGTCAGCAGTGTTGATGGTTGAGGAAGTCGGAGAAGCTGCGGTTGTTCCCGTACACGACTCAATTAAAGGAATATTGCCTCATGTATTTGCTTCATTAAAACCCGGATTTAAAAATAACGATGAGATAGAAGAAAAAATTATCAATATGCTAAACTCTGAAATTGGACCAATAGCAAAACCGGGTAAAGTTTGGATTGTACCTGATATGCCGAAAACTAGATCAGGAAAAATTATGAGGAGAGTTTTGGGAGCAATTGCCAGTAAACAAAATGTAGGTGATATCACTACTTTAGCAAACCCTCAAGTAGTTGAAGAAATACAGAAGCAATCATAAATATATCTTAAATTATTCTTTGCCCCATACTTGATGCAATTAAGTCGGTTGTAAAAATTGCTGTTTTGTTTTTGTGATCCAAAATTGGATTTACTTCAGCAATTTCAAGCGATGACATACATCCGCACTCAGCAATTGTT
>PFGS01000268.1:0-343 GCA_002783525.1 Ignavibacteriales bacterium CG12_big_fil_rev_8_21_14_0_65_30_8
ATTTATTATATGTAGGAACCGATGATGGAGTAATTCAGGTATCCGAAGATGCAAAAACTTGGAGGAAAATTGATGAATTTCCTGATGTACCAAAGTATACTTATGTAAGTGATGTTATGGCATCAAAGTTTGATGAGAATACAGTTTACGCAACTTTTGATAACCTCAAAAGAGATGACTTTAAACCATATGTTTTAGTAAGTCACGATAAAGGAAAAAGCTGGGAATCTATTTCAAATAATTTACCAAAAAATGGTAGTGTTCATTCGATAGATCAGGATTTTAAAAATCCAAATTTACTTTTTGTAGGAACAGAGTTTGGAATATTTTTTAGTCCAAATGC
>PFGS01000268.1:381-523 GCA_002783525.1 Ignavibacteriales bacterium CG12_big_fil_rev_8_21_14_0_65_30_8
ATGTAGCAGTTGAAGATATAACAATTCAAAAAAGAGAAAATGATCTTGTGCTTGCAACATTTGGAAGAGGATTTTACATTTTAGATAATTACACTCCTCTAAGAGAAATTGCAGATTCAATATTAAATAAAGATGCTTATGT
>PFGS01000268.1:640-1602 GCA_002783525.1 Ignavibacteriales bacterium CG12_big_fil_rev_8_21_14_0_65_30_8
AGATGTACCTAAAACAAAAAAAGAAATAAGAAGAGAAAAAGAGAAAAAACTTTTCAAAGAAAGTAAAAAAATACCTCAGCCAAGTTATGATGAATTACGCACCGAGGAAATGGAAATAGCTCCATATTTAATTTTTACAGTTTATGATGATTCCGGGAATCAAGTAAGAAGAATTACATCTAAACCAAGTAAGGGAATTCATAGAATTACCTGGGACCTAAAATATGACAGTCCTAATCCTGTTAATCTTACAAAAGGAAAATTTGATCCAACAAAAAAATCTTCTTCAGGACTTTTGGCAATGCCTGGTAAATATTCAGTAATAATGAGTATGTATCACGATGGAAATATTAAACAGATTGGTGGACCTGTAACTTTTGAAGCTAAAGTACTTAAAAACACAACTCTTCCGGCAGCAGATAGAAAAGAATTAGTTGCTTTCCAAAGACAATCTTCTGATCTGGCAAAAACAATAATCGGTACAGAAAAATATGTGGAAGAACTTTCAAAAAGAATGGAAAATATTTTACAAACATTAAATGAAACACCAAATGTTAGTAAAGAATTAATGTTAAAAGCTGAAAATGTAAGTAAAGAAATTGATGATGTTTTATTTAAGTTTAACGGACAAAAAGCAAAAGCAAGCAGAGAAGAAATACCTCCGCAACAAGTACCGTTAAATGATAGATTAAGTGTACTAATTTATACACATTGGAGTTCAACTTCAGGTATTACGGGAAATCAGAGAACTGCATACAAAGTATTAACAGAAGAATTTCCTCCTGTCTATAATAAAGTAAAAAATATTGCTGAAGTTGAAATGGTTCTACTTCAAAAAGAAATGGATAAGTTAAATTCAACTTGGACACCAGGAAGATTACCTGACTTGAAATTGAAGTAATTCAAAGATAATATATACCCGGTCCTATAATTTTAGGACTGCGTTTTTGTAAAATTAAAAT
>PFGS01000268.1:1654-2097 GCA_002783525.1 Ignavibacteriales bacterium CG12_big_fil_rev_8_21_14_0_65_30_8
TGTTGGCGTAAAAATTAACGGAAATAATCCTTGGGATATTCAAGTTCATAATGATAAATTCTACAAACGCATTTTAACCGAAGTAGAACTCGGAATTGGTGAATCATATATGGATGGCTGGTGGGATTGTGAAAGCATAGACCAACTTATTTTCAGAATTATCCGGGAAAGACTAGACCAAAAAGTTAAAAAGAAATTATCATTAGCAATTCCTCTTGCACTCTCCGTATTGATCAACAAACAATCAAAAAGCAAAGCATATATAATAGGCGAAAGACATTACGATATTGGGAATGACCTATTTAAGAAAATGCTGGATAAACGGATGAATTATAGCTGTGCTTATTGGAAAAATACAAAATCATTAGATGAAGCACAGGAAAAAAAACTGGAATTGATCTGCAGAAAAATAAGATTAAAAGAAGGCATGAAAGTGCTTGATA
>PFGS01000268.1:2192-2397 GCA_002783525.1 Ignavibacteriales bacterium CG12_big_fil_rev_8_21_14_0_65_30_8
GGAAAAAAGTTGTGTAAAGGTTTACCCGTTGAATTCCGTTTTCAAGATTACAGAAGTATAAAAGAGAAATTTGATAGAATTGTTTCGGTTGGAATGATTGAACATGTAGGCTATAAAAATTACAGAACTTATATGAAAACTGTCTATAAATGTTTAAAAGAAGACGGATTGTTTTTATTACACACAATTGGGGATGTTCACTCTA
>PFGS01000268.1:2499-3262 GCA_002783525.1 Ignavibacteriales bacterium CG12_big_fil_rev_8_21_14_0_65_30_8
AAGACTGGCACAATTTCGGTTCAGATTACGATAAAACCCTTATGGCTTGGTATGATAATTTCAACAGAAATTGGAATAAAATAAAATCAAATTACAGTGAAAGATTTTACAGAATGTGGAAGTATTTTCTTCTTTCAAGCGCCGGTGCTTTTAGAGCAAGAATGAAAAACCAGCTTTGGCAAATTGTGCTTTCAAAAAAAGGTGTAATTGGTGGTTATAAATCTATACGTTAAATTTATTATATATTTGTAAAAAATAATAAAATAATTATGAACCATTCACATAATCACCATTCTAAAGAAACAAGTGGAATACGATTAGTAATTGTAATTATTCTAAATTTTCTAATTACAATTGCTGAAGTGGTCGGCGGGATTTTATCCGGCAGTTTAGCACTTATTTCAGATGCACTTCATAACTTCAGTGATGTAATTGCAGTAATAATTAGTTACATAGCAATTAAATTAAAAAGAAAACCAAAAGATTATAAATACACATTTGGATATAAAAGAGCTGAAATAATTGCTGCAATTTTCAATGCCTCAGTTTTAATCGGTATTAGCTTATACTTATTTTTTGAAGCATATAATAGATTTAATAATCCGCAGGAAATTAAAGGCGGATTGATGATAATTGTTGCTGGAATTGGTTTGGCTGCAAATGTTATTGCTACTTTGTTATTAAAATCCGGTTCTAAAGAAAATATTAATATTCGTTCGGCTTATTTACATCTATTTAGTGATGCTGTTTCCAGTTTTGCAGT
>PFGS01000268.1:3288-3459 GCA_002783525.1 Ignavibacteriales bacterium CG12_big_fil_rev_8_21_14_0_65_30_8
ATTATAACATTTATTGGATCGATCCAATACTTACTGTTTTAATTTCTCTTTATATAATTAGAGAAAGCTGGATTATAGTTAAAGAGGCATTGACTGTTTTAATGATGGCTGCGCCAACTAATATTTCTTTAATAGAAATTGAAAAAGCTATTACAGATTTGGAAGGAATTA
>PFGS01000127.1 GCA_002783525.1 Ignavibacteriales bacterium CG12_big_fil_rev_8_21_14_0_65_30_8
TTATTATTATATTTACTAATGTCATAATTTTTATCTCACTTTTAATAATTAAATTGAAAAAAGACTGTCACGGACTCTCCGTGACAGCATAGATCTCATCTAATTATTTAAGCAAGACCATTTTCTTTGCAAATATTCGTGAGCCGGCAACTACCCTGTAAATGTAAGTACCACTTGATACTTTCTGTCCAAAGTCATTATCCCCATTCCATTGTACTTTAAATATACCGGGATTCTTTTGTTTGTTAACAAGTGTTTTAATTTCTTGTCCAAGCATATTGTAAATCTTGATACTTACAAAAGATGCTTCAGGCAAAGAAAATCTGATATTAGTAGAAGGATTGAAAGGGTTAGGATAATTCTGAGATAATTCAAATTTATTTGGTATTAATCCTTGGCTATCTTCTATTGTTGTCAGACTAAATTTAATTGTTGGTCCAGTCTGCCAGTCAACACCATTCATTCTGTAACTTGTATGAATTTCAGAACCTATTGGCATTGTGCCATTATTAAATTTTAAGATAATATCACCAGGATTGAAATTACCGTTTATTGGGTTTCCAGCAGCAAAGAAAAAATATGCTTCACCAGGGCCACGTTCCTGTGCATTAACATAATTACCACTTGCAACTAATTGTGATGCAAATGATTGGAAATCAATCAATGCTGGATCATAATTAAATTTTATTTCTGCATAATTCATATTAGATGAATTATTAAAATTGATTGGAAGTTCAAAATGACCTAAACCTGTTACATTCAAATTTCCAAGTGTAATTTGTAAATTTGTACTTGCAGAAGGCGGTGCTATTGGTGTTAAGCCCAAAATAATATTTAATATACTGGAAACATCTGAGCCATTAAGTATCTGATCACCTGCTACTGCTGCAGTATCAGCATTTGCATTTATCCTATACTTCATAGTTGTTATAAGAGCACCCGCAGGAGCTGTGCCTGAAACAGATGGAGTTGTATGATTTGAATCATCTACATAATCAGTTCCAGTAACAGCAGTTATATCTTGTTGTGTTAAAATAGCATCATTATAATCAACTGTACCGTCACCATTTGCATCACCTAATGTTGTAGAAAGCGCAGCAGCACCCCAAGTTAGAACACCACTATTATAAGTGAAACTAGATTGTGCCGGAGAAAGGCCAACGAAACCACTAGGGGTAATATTGTCGGGACTGTTAGATGAAGGTCCTGTAATACTGAAATTTAGATTAAATAATGTATCACTATCATTTTCAGTAATAGCAGAACTACCAACCGCAATAAATATTAGTTTTCCGGTTGTATTATTAGCCGAGATAGTTAAAGCCATACTTTCCCTATTGACAATTGTACCGGTCAATGCAGTAAAACCTGTATAAGCAATATTTACATCTCCGCCGGATTGTTTATAATCAATTGTTCCGGCATAAACTGTTGAACCAGCTGCACCATTTAAATCTAATCTGACAGGTACACTAAATGAAGCACCGGTAGTTGAAACAGAACCTACAGTAACAATTGGTGTAGGAGGAGCTGCTGGAAGAGAAGTTGTTGTTGTAAAAGTAGTTGTTGCCCAAGCAGATGACCCTGAATTATTATGAGATTGTACTCTCCAAGTGTATAGTGTTCCTCCAAACAATCCTGTAACTGTAGTAAATATATTTGTAAGTCCTGTTGCGTTATAGATTCGTGTGCCGGAACTAACAGTTCCCTGCCAAACTTCTACAGTATAAGTTAAATTTGCAGCCCACGGACTTGGATACCAATTTAATGGCTGATCTGATAAATAAGTAGTTGTACCGCCTACTGGATATGTTTATACCGGAGTAGGAGGTGGTTGTTCTAATACTAATGTGCTACTAAAAAGTATAATAGCCAGTATTGTAAATAAATAGTTGTAAAGCTTCCTCATCTCAGCTCCTTTATTATATAATATATTTTTAAATATTTTTTAGCAATTTGAAGTTTAACCACTCGGATAATTAATTTTATCAATTAGGAACAATAGGATAATATTATGTAGGCAATTTTCCTAAATTAGACATATTTAACCGAGTTTTGAAAATAGTGTAGCTAATATAATAAAACCATATAATATTGCAACTTTTTTTGTCATTTTTCATCGTCTAAAGGTCTATATATTCGACAAACGGTTAATGGGCTCGGTTACTGCATTTCAAGCGTAACACTTTTTATCAACTTTATTGCATTTAATTAAATATGAATGCATTTTTTGAACTCATAAGTCTTAGTATATTATTAAAATTGTATTGCAATTCATGTATAAAGTTATAATATTCACATTTAAATTTTAATTGAAGCTCACAATAATCAAATTTCGGAGTAATAATAATGCCTGATAATAATGGTAGAGAACAATGGGGAAGCAAAATAGGACTTATACTTGCCGTAGCAGGAAATGCAGTTGGATTAGGAAACTTTCTAAGATTTCCTGTTCAAGCAGCTCAAAACGGCGGTGGTGCTTTTATGATACCTTATTTTATTTTCTTTTTAATACTCGGCATTCCCTTAATGTGGATTGAATGGGGTATTGGCAGACACGGTGGAAGATTTAACCATGGCAGTGCACCTGGTATGTTTGATGTTTTATGGAAACATAAACTTGCTAAATATTTTGGAACACTAGGTCTGTTTATGTCAATGGTTATTCTTATATACTATACCTATATAGAATCTTGGACATTGGGGTACAGTTTCTTTTCACTAACAGGCCTTTATTTTGATCAAACAACTGCAGATACTATGAGAAATTTTCTATACAGTTTTCAAGGCAGAGAAGTTGGTCAACATTTTACAAATTTATTACCGGCTTACGGACTTATGTTAGTCACATTTGGTTTGAATTTTTGGGTATTGTATAAGGGCATATCAAAAGGAATTGAGAAACTTGCAAAAGTTGCACTACCATTACTAATAATTTTTGCTGCAATTTTAGCTGTAAGAATATTATTTATTGGAACACCTGATCCTGCAATGCCAGAAAATTCAGTAGCAAACGGATTTGCTTTTATCTGGAATCCAAACATTAGCTTACTCTCTAATCCAAGTATTTGGTTAGCCGCCGCAGGACAAATATTTTTTACACTCTCTGTCGGTATGGGCACCATCCATGCTTATGCAAGTTATTTAAAACCAAAAGATGATATAGCTCTTTCCGGTTTAACTACCGCATCCACTAATGGTTTTGCTGAAGTAGTATTAGGTGCAGCAATTGCTATTCCTGTTGCAGTTGCATTTTTTGGATTGAATGAAACACAAGCATTTGCTCAAGGTGGAGCTTTTGATCTAGGATTCGTTTCTATGCCGCTTATTTTTCAAAAGATCCCAA
>PFGS01000105.1 GCA_002783525.1 Ignavibacteriales bacterium CG12_big_fil_rev_8_21_14_0_65_30_8
CGTTAGCAATAACAAAATCAGCTTTATATTTTTGAATTAGTGAAGGTAACCAGGTTTGAACCAGATCTAAGCCGGGTTTTCCGACTATATCGCCTATAAAAAGTAAATTAATTGTGTTCATATTATCCCTTAATTGGAAACTAAATATATTTAATAATGAAGATAATTGAAAGGTTTAGATTTTAGCTGTCAGCATTCAACTATCAGCTTTTTTTTTGATATGGTTTTTAATAATAATAAATTTGTCTATGTCTAATTTATCTCAAGCTGATCTTCCTATTAAAGATGTACAATTCTGTGTTGTTGACACTGAAACTACGGGACTTTCAGCCTACAATAATTCCATAATAGAAATTGGAATTGTTTTAGTTAAAAATTTAAGAATATCAAAAAAATATCATTCAGTGGTAAATCCGGGTAGATTTATTCCAGCCAATATTACTTTGCTTACAGGAATTACAAATGAAGAAGTTGAAGACGCACCTTTTTTTGAAGACATCGCTGATGAAATATCAGAATTTATAAACGAAAAAGTAATCGTTGCACACAATTTATCCTTTGATAAAAGTTTTTTAAGAAAAGAATTTTTATCAACTGAAAATGTACTTCCAAAAGTACCTGAACTTTGCACAGTTAAACTTGCCAGAAAAGTTTTCCCTGAACTCAGCAGTAAATCCTTAAAATCTGTTTGCAAACATTTAAAAGTAAAAAATTCAAATGCACACAGAGCACTTTCCGATGCAGAAGTTACAGCCAAAATATTAATAAAAATGATCAAGAAATTGCAAAAGGAAAAAGGAATAACTGCACTTCAAGAATTATTAGATGTTCAGTATTCAACTTATCAGCAGACAGCTTTTACACCAAAAAAGAAAAAGTTGCAAGAAGATGTTTTTTCATTGCCAAATGCTCCCGGAATTTATTACTTCTTAAATTCTAAAAATGAAATTATTTATGTGGGCAAAGCAAAATCATTAAAGAAAAGGGTTAATTCATATTTTGTGCAAAATTCTCAAAGGAAAGCAAAAAAAATTGCCAAGCAGGCAAAAAGAGTTAAAATAGAAATTACAAATACTGAACTCACTGCATTATTGACTGAAGCCGAGTTAATTAAAATTGTAAGCCCAAAACACAACAGACAATTAAAGCAATATGGAAATAAATATTTTTTAAGGGTAAACAAGTCACACATTTTTCCAAATTTGGAATTAACAAACCATTTTGATTTTGACGGTAACGATTATTTTGGTTTATTTATTTCAAGAGATAAAGCAAAAACTATTTTAGAAATTATTGACAAAACTTTTCAGCTAAGAGAATGCACTAATCAAGAGTACTTAAAATACAAAGCATGTTTCCTAGCTGAAATTGAAAGATGTACTTCACCCTGCACAAATAAGGACAAACAAATCTATGAAGGAGAATTAAGTAAAGTTTATGATTTTCTCTACGGTAAAAACAGTCACGCTTTGGATAGACTTCTTAATAAGATGAAATTGTATTCATCACAATTAAAATTTGAGAAAGCTGCTGAGGTAAAAGAATTGATAGATATGATACTTGCTCAAACTCATAAATCTTCATTACTTTCAGAACCGGTAAACAAAGCAAATGTATTGTTTGAAGTAAAGGGAGAATTCAAGAATGATTATTTACTTTTAACAAACGGAAAAATTTATATTAAAAATTATTTTATCGATAAAGGAAATTTTGAAGTGGCAATTGATGATTATTATGGATCAACTATAAATTTAAAGTATTTGCCAACAGATGAAGACTTGGAGAAAATGAAAATTGCACTAAACTGGCTTACAAAAAACAGAAACAATGTAAAAATATTCTACTTAAAAGATTATAATTCAAAAGAGGACCTATTTCAGGAATTATCTAAATATAGTTTTAGAGATAATAAAGTAGTAGAAAGAACTTTTGAGATCCAAGAATTTTTACAATCTATCTAACTTTTTGATCGACCATTTTTTCAAGAATGCTAAAACTACTTTTGGATCGTGGCCTTTTCCCTTTTCAAAATCAACGCTGCTTTTGGATATTAAAAGTTTACCATTCTTATCCAAAACAAATATATGCGGGTAACCCGGAATTTTAGGAAAGCGAGATAATGTCTTTTCATTTTTATTTTCTTTGCTGTAATTAACTTTTACCACTACAAAATTATCATGTAAATATTTTTCTACTTCTGGATTTTTAATAAACATTGTATCTAATCTATGGCACCATATACACCATTCCCCACCTACATCAAGTAAAATTCTTCTGTTTGATCTTTTGGCTTCCAGTATTGTAAGATCAATATCTTTTCCCGCATCTCTTGAGGGATCAAATTTTTCAAGAGGTGTAAAATAGGGTTTAACTTCATTAATTTTATTATCAATGGATTGGGATTGTAAATTAGTTGGGATTGATACAATAAGCAGTAAAAAAAACAGTGTGATAATTTTCATTTTTATTTCTAGCAAATAATTTTATAAATTTTAATTGATAATCTACAAAAAATAAAATGAATCCTCTAAAAACATTAGTTAACGACAAAACTTCAGGATCTCTAGAACTTACTTTAAAACTAAATAATATTCTTAAAAAGACTAAAGACACAAAAGAAATAGTCATTATTTTGAATGAAGTTGAGAAAAATCTTAAAGGATTTTCTGCTGTTGATAATTACATTTCAAAAGTAAATGAATATTTATCAACAAAAAGTGTATCAAGTTTACAAACATTTTTTAATGAATTTGAGTTAGAAATTAAAAACACTATTACTGTTATTTTTGAAAAAGCAAAACTAAATATTGGGCAATATGAAACATTCTTTACACTTTCAAATAGTTTTACTCTTTTTGAAGTGCTGAAAAAATTAAACGCAATAAAAAAAATAGAAGTGTTTATTTGTGAATCAGAGCCTGCATGTGAAGGAGTAATTTTAGCGGAAAAACTAAAGAGCTTTAAAATAAATTTAAAAGTAATAAAGGATTCAGAAATGTCGGTTTATATACCAAATTCTGATGTTATTCTTTTAGGAGCTGACAAAATTTTAAATAACGGAGACATAATAAATAAATCGGGAAGTTATTCAGCTGCTTTAATAGCAAGTACTTTTAACAAACCGGTTTATGTGATTGGAAACAAATCAAAATTTTATAAAAAAGATGATAAAAATAACTTGTTTAAAAGCAATTTATTCGAAGTAGTTCCGGCAAAACTTATTACAAAAATTATTACTGATTAGTTTCTAAAAGTTCTTTTTTGCAATTACCGGTTCTAAAGTCTAATTTTAGATTCTATAATTTCGGAGGAAATATGAAATTAATTAAGTCAGCTCTAGTAATAGTAATTTTACTTTTAACAACAGCGTCCCCACAAAATAAGACACTTACACTTAAACAAGTAACACTTAAAGGATATTCATT
>PFGS01000248.1 GCA_002783525.1 Ignavibacteriales bacterium CG12_big_fil_rev_8_21_14_0_65_30_8
CCAAAATTATTTTCTTCAAGCCATTGAATAATTTTCTTTTTTGAATCTTCAACATAAAGTCCGTTAAGAAAAACACTATTGATTGCTTGTCCATCTCCAAGATAAGCTCCATCAATAAAATCATCAGGAGGCTGCACAGTTCTAATTATTGGCAGGTTAAATTTGGTGGCAAATTCCCAATCTCTTTCATCTTGTCCAGGTACAGCCATAACACATCCGGTTCCATAAGTAAGTAATGCATAGTCTGAGATCCATATAGGAATTTTTTTACCGTTGGCAGGATTTATAGCCATCGCACCGATTGGTACACCGGTCTTTTCTTTTGTCGTTGAAGTTCTTTCAATTTCTGTTAATGATTTTATTGAATCTCTATACTCTTCAACAATTTTTTTATTTTCTTCAGAAGTTAATTTGTCAACAAAAGGATGTTCAGGTGCAAGAACTACATAAGTTGCACCAAAGAGGGTATCAGGTCTTGTAGTAAATACAGTTATTTTTTCATTACTGTCTTCAACACTAAAATTAATTTCAGCTCCAATGCTTTTTCCGATCCAATTTCTTTGCATCAATTTGGTCTTATCAGGCCAGTTTATAGTTTCAAGTCCCGTTAATAATTCCTCAGCGTATTCTGTAATTTTAAAAAACCATTGAGTCAAATTCTTTTGAATAACCTCGTTTCCGCATCTTTCACAAGTACCATCAGGTAAAACTTGTTCATTAGCTAAAACAGTTTGACAAGAAGTACACCAATTAACGGGTGCTTTTTTTCTGTATGCCAGTCCTTTTTTAAATAATTGAAGAAACAACCATTGATTCCATTTATAATATTCGGGAACGCATGTCATCAGTTCAGCACTCCAATCATACATACAGCCCATTTGTTTAAGCTGTTCTCTAATTTCTTTAATATTCTGCATTGTGCTATCGTATGGGTGTATCCCGGTTTTTATCGCATAATTTTCAGCCGGAAGACCAAAAGCGTCATAACCTATTGGCTCAAAAGTATTGAAACCTTTAATTTTTTTAAATCTAGCCCAGGTATCTGTTGGTCCGTAGTTATACCAATGTCCGCAGTGTAATTTAGAACCTGAAGGATAAATAAACATTACAAGGCAGTATAGTTTATTTTTTGTGTCAGAAAAATCAGTTTTAAATACTTTATTTTCTTCCCAATAACTTTGCCATTTTTTTTCAATTTCTGTAAAGGGATAGCGCATAATCTTTTAAAAAATTTAAAATAATAGCAAATTTACCTAAAAAATAGTGTAGTTAAAAATAGTTATATGAAATGTAAACAAAGCTAAAAAAGAGATTTTATTTCAATAAAATCATCATTTTACTTTGTGCATTATTACCGGCATCAATTCGATAAATGTAAAATCCGGAACTTACAATATTGCCGTTCTCATCTTTTCCATCCCAAGGTACTGTATGTTTTCCGCTGTGCATGAATTCATTTAGAAGCACTTTTACAGATTGACCAAGTCCGTTATATATTTTTAAGCGAACATTGGCACTATTGGGTAATGAAAAAGTGATATTAGTTGACGGGTTAAATGGATTAGGATAGTTCTGGAGTAAGAAAAAATTTTTGTTAATTATTTTCATGTCTGTAATATCAGTTACTACAGATTTAGTTAATTTATAAATTGTTACTCCGGCTGCATAAGCAAGAGTATCACCAAAAAATTGAAATCTATTTATTTGTTCTCCTATATCTGTTTGCTGCCAGGTTATTCCACCATCCAAAGTTATTTTTTCTTCTTGCCTGGCAGCCACCCAACCTATATTTTCACTATAAAAACCTATACCTTCCAGATCGGAAAGATCATTTACCGGTATTTCTGACCACGTATTACCACCATCAATAGTTTTGATTATTCTAGCTTCATTTAAATTTTCCAGTGAAACATAGCTGATATTTTTTGTTGGGAAAACTATTTTCCATCCCCATTCACCCACATTATTTCCACTATATCTTACTTCCCAAGTTTTTCCGCCATCACCGGTAAACAGAACTATTGGCTTTGTATCAAATAATATTTGTTTTGCAGGTGTTCCACCAACAACAAAGCCTGAATCAGAATTCAAGAAATAAATATCAATCAAATTTCCTGCGTATTGGCTCATATCAATACTTTCCCAAGTTTGTCCACCGTCTGTACTTTTAATTATTATTGCGGGTCCGTCAAAAGCACCGCTTCCATAAATTACAGAATCATTGGGAACAGCTAAGCCGCATATTCTTTTAGGCTTTGGGTCAGGAATATTTGTAATTAAGTTCCAATTAAGTCCGCCATCATTTGTATGATAAAGAACCTTATCTTCATCTATTGTACCTGCCCATCCGCGTAAAGAATCAGCAAACTTAAGGCTTCTAAAATAAACGGAAGACTGAAATTGTTTTGTCCAGTTTTTTCCTCCATCAGAAGTTTTATAAATTTGACCTGAACTATTTACAATCCATCCTAAATCAGGGGTAATAAAATGCATATCATCATGCCTGGCAGCAGAAGGTGCAAAACGCAACGCTTTCCAATCAAATTGTTGTGAGTAAAAAGTATCTGTAAGTAATAATAACAAAATGACAAAAAAGAACAATGATTTGATTTTAAGCATATTTATCTTTTTAATTTTTTGAATTTATGAACATTATCAATTAATTTAATATTCGATACAACTTATCTATAGCAGCATTCTGTTTTTAATAATATTTATTGGCTAATAAAATTTTTGTATTGTATATTATTATGAAGAATTTCAGAGATGTACAATAAATTTTATATTTTATTAATATGAAAAAAATATTTTTTTTAATAATCCTAATATCTTCTATAACAATACTTAGCGGGTGTTTAGTTTCAGAAAGAATAAGTTATACTGTTAATTTAGAAACACCTACTACAGGTAATGTTGTTGTAAATCTTTACAATATAAAATCTAATGCAATAGGAACCCGTGAATTTGAAGATGATAAGAATAATTTGTTTGAATTTGCCCTAAAAGACAAGAATTTAGTGATTCAGTTAGAAGCTGAAGGAAAATTCGTAACTCACCGTTCATTATTTGTAAAAAATGATCAATTAAATGCAGAAGTATTATATAATTTCAAAGATATTACAAAAGTTGAGGGAATTAGGTTCGAAGACGGATTTTATTATTTAACTATGGCCTTAGATGACAGCTTGATTTCTACCAATGGGAAATTGATAATTTCTAAAGACTACAAAAGAATTTTATGGGACAAAAATTACAAACAATTAAAATTTGAAATGTATTCAAGCGGATTTGATAACAATACATATAAGGGTTTAGCATCATTTTATAAAAAGAATTAATAATGTTTGTTGAAGTTGTCTTTCCACTTCCTTTTCGTAAAGCATTTACCTACAAAGTTCCAACTGATTTAGAACCGGATATACAATTACATAAAAGAGTTTCCGTTCCATTTGGGAAAAGAATTCTTACAGGTGTAATTGTTAACACTGCCAAAACCACCAACATAAAAGAAGAAATTAAAGAAGTAATTGATGTGCTAGATATACATCCAATCTTTGATAAATTCTCTTTGAAATTCTACAACTGGATATCGGAATATTATATATCGTCATTGGGTGAGGCACTAAAATTGGGTTTCCCTTATGGTGCAGATGTAGAATCAAAGAAAAAAATTATTGTTCATCATGATGTTTGTGAAACATTAATAAATAAAGAAAAAGGTAAAGATTCATTAAAAGAAAAAATATTACTAGAGATTATTACTAGAAAAGAAATTTCATTTTCTTATCTCCAAAAATTAGTTGGTAAAAAAAATATATATTCAGCAGTAAACTCTCTTGAAAAGGATTCAGCCGTTACTGTAATTACAGAGATAGATAAAGGCAGGGTCGGCATAAAAAAAATAAATTATATTAAACTTATAAAACCACTTGAAGAAGTTTATAGTTTACTGCCCGAGCTAGAAAGAAAATCTCCTAAACAACTGAAAATATTGCTTGAACTTATAAGTAAAAAAAATAAAGAAGCCACTGTTGCAGATATACTAAAAAAAACAAGATCCTCTCAGTCATCAATTAATGGATTAAAAAGTAAAGACTTAGTTAATGTTTTTGAGAAAGAAGTAGAGAGAAAATATCTTGAAGAGTTTTCAGAAAATATTAGCGACTTTGAATTAACCAATCATCAAAAAGAAGTAATTGAAATTGTAAAAGGGGACATAAAAGGAAAGAATTTTCAACCTTATCTTTTGCATGGTGTAACCGGTAGCGGTAAAACCCAGGTTTATATTGAGCTAATAAAATCAACATTAAAACTTAAAAAAACTGCTTTACTTTTAGTACCCGAGATTTCCTTAACTCCGCAAATTACAAGCAGACTTATAAATAATTTTGGTGAAGAGGTTGCTGTAATGCATAGCAGGATGTCAATTGGTGAAAGGTATGATAGTTGGAGAAAAATTCTGAATGGAAAAGCTAAAATAGTTATTGGTGCGCGTTCAGCATTATTTGTTCCTTTAAAGAAAATGGGAATAATTATTATTGATGAAGAACACGATTCAAGTTATAAGCATTCAGATTCAACACCTAAATATCATGCAAGAGATGCAGCAATAATGTTAGCTAATTTTAATAAATGTCCGATATTACTGGGTTCTGCCACACCTTCTGTTGAAAGTATATATAACACCAAAATTGGTAAATATAAATTATTGGAATTAAAAGAAAGGGTGGACAATGCCAAACTTCCTATAATAAAATTGGTAAATATTGCAAAAGAAAAAAAAGCCGGTAGAATGGAAAATATTTTTTCTAAAACTCTTTTGGAAGAAATTAATAATAGACTAAGCAAAAAAGAAGGTATTATAATATTTCAAAATAGAAGAGGTTTTTCAACTCAAGTTTTTTGTGAGGAATGTTCAGAAATTGAAACTTGTGAAAATTGTTCTGTTCCAATGGTTTATCACATAAATAAAAATAATCTTCAATGTCATTATTGCGGGCTCATTAAAAAACTACCAAATGGTTGTTCACATTGCGGATCAACTTCAATTAAATATTTTGGATCAGGAACAGAAAGAGTTGAAGATGAATTAGAATTTTATTTTCCAAATGCAAAAATACGAAGAGTAGATTCTGATGCTGTTTCTAAGAAAAATTCTTTAAGTAAAATCCTTTTTTCATTTGCACAGGGGCAAATAGATATTCTTGTCGGTACACAGATGGTATCAAAAGGATTGGACTTTTCTAGAGTCACTTTGGTTGGTGTTATTGCCGCTGAGAATAGTCTGTGGATGCCAGATTTCAGAGCTGATGAAAGGACTTTTCAATTATTAACCCAGGTTTCAGGCAGGGCAGGGAGAAGTGATAAAAAAGGCGAAGTTTTAATTCAAACTCAAAATGATCTAAATCCAACCTTACAAAAAGTTCTGCACTATGATTACGAAGGTATGTATAATAATGAAATATCTTTTAGAGAAAAATTAAATTATCCGCCTTTTGCAAGGCTTGCACTAATAGAGGCAAAAGATCTAAATGAAAAAAGAACTAAGGGTGCTGTTGATGAGTTATTTAATTTTTTAACTTCATTTAAAAAATGGATCACAATTTCAAAACCTACCCCTGCTATTATTTCCAGAATAAAAGGTTTTTACAGATATCAAATATTAATCAAGAGTGAAAAAACAAGTGATCCGGGCGGTGCAATTTTGAGGAAAGCTATATTTGAAAGCGTAACTAAGTTTAAGCAGAAATCTATTTTTAAAGATGTAAAGATATTATATGATATTGATCCGCAGAGTATTATGTAATTAAAATTTATTAATCACTTCCACAACTTTATAAATTTCTTCTTTTGTGTTTGAATATGAACAGGGAAGGCTTAAAACTGTATTATGAATTTCATCAGAAATAGGGAAAGCTTCATTCCCCCAATAGTTCTTTAATGCATTTTGTTTATAAGGGGGAATTGGATAATGTATTTCTGTTTTAATATTATTTTTTAGTAGATAATCCTTTAGTTCATTTCTTCTTTGGTGCCTAACGCAAAATATATGATATATATCATGGTAATCTTTGCTTACTAACGGTTTTATAAAATCACTTTTCACATTATCTAAATAAACTTTTGCAAGTTCTCTTTTGTGGGAGTTTATGTCATCCAAATATTTCAATTTAATTTGTAAAAATGCAGCTTGTATTTCATCCATTCTAGAATTAAAACCTACAAGTTCATTTTGATATTTTATATCAGAGCCATAGTTCCTTAGTTGTTTTAATAATTGATAATAATTTTCATTATTTGTTGTGATACATCCGGCATCACCTAAAGCACCTAGATTTTTTGTAGGGTAGAAACTGAAAGCTGACAAATCACCAAAAGATCCGGTAACCTTATCTTTATATTTTGCTCCATGGGATTGAGCACAATCTTCAATTATTTTTAAATCGTATTTTTTTGAGATTTCTAATAATGGATCCATTTCACAAGACTTTCCATATAAATGAACAACTAGAATTGCTTTTGTGCTATTACTTATTTTTTCTTCAATTTTATTTGGGTCTATGTTGTATGTGTTAATATCCGGTTCAACTAATACTGGTTTTAAATTGCAGTGAATTATAGCAAGGATTGTAGCTATATATGTATTTGAAGGAACAATTATTTCACTCCCACTTTCAAAGCCTAATGCTTTTACTGAAAGAATTAGTGCATCTAAACCTGAGCCAACACCAACACAATATTTTGTACCAACAAATTCAGAAAAGGTTTTTTCAAATTCTGACACATTTTTACCAAGGATGAACCAACCGCTGTCTAAAACGGTTTCAAATGTTTTAAGTAATTCTTCTCTAAATTTTTTATTTACCTTACCAAGATTCTCGTACTCTATCATTTATATTCCTCGTAGATATAATCATTAGGATCAAAAATGGTGGAGGCAAAAACCATGAATACAGAATCTGTTGTAAAATTATGCATTTCGTGCCAATCCTTTGGTTCCAGTATTAAACACTTTTGAGGATTATCTAATATAAATTCTTCTTTTTTTGTACCGTCATTATTTGAAACTATACAACTTCCGTGAAGACAAACAGCAGCTTGATAAGTTGTTTTATGTCTATGTCCACCTCTTTTGGAATCGTCAACTCCATAAATGTAAAATATTCTTTTGATTGGAAAAGGAATTTGATCTTCTATTACAGTTAGATTTCCTCTTTTATCAGAATGTGTTTTTAAGTTTATTATATAAGCCATTTAGTTTTTTATGAATTCAGTTTTATTATAAACATTATATGTCCCTCTAAATTTTCTCCATAAAGAAATTAATAATGATTTCAGATTTAAGTTATAATTAAGATTTTCATCCGGAATTATATTCTTGTCTAATTTTAAGATCTCATTTTTAATTTCATCCAACAATAAAATATAAGGTTTATAAAAATAATCTCTAACCTGGTTTGATAAAAATCTTCTTCCTAATTCAATAATATTATTTTTATACAATCTTAAATAATGAAAATGGTAAAATATAACTTTAAAATCTTTACCTGATTTAATTTCCTTACAATAAAGAGATTTGTTTTTATTAAAAAATTTATATTGCTGCACATTCCAGGCAGCAAGTCCACCACCTTGATTTTGCATAACATGAACTCCATCAAATCTTGTTGTCCAGTCATCAAGATAAAGCTGATCACCGAATTTTCCGTCTTCAAATCTATTATAACACCATTCTATACATCTTTCTCGCCACCATTCAAGAGATTTTAAGCCATATTCATCATTTTTAAATGTTATGAATTGGACACAATATTTACCACTTTTTTTAGATTTATCATATTTGGGTGAATATCTGTGTTCAGTAATTAGAATTGAGTTATCAGTAAGTTCATTAAAAATTGGTTCGGGTGATGAATAAAAATATAGGTCAGCATCTAAATACGTGCAACTATCAACTTTATATTTTTGTAAAACATATAAAATCGTTGATGATGTAGATGTCCAGCAATACTCAGCTTTTGTCCTTGATGATTTTACATTCAGCAATTCTTTATCTTCAAAATCTTTTAAACTAATAATAGTTGCTTTTTCAAGATTCATTTTAGTTAAAATGTTAAAGCAAGTATTATCAAATGCAAAAATGTAAATGTGAAAATCATCACATACATTTTTTAATGACCTGTAAAGAGCTATGCCTCGAGACAGATAATTAGTATCAAATAAAGTGCAAAAATTATACATCTTTTACCTTTTCTGCTAAAACAACATTATCTAAAAATATGTCATCATTTTTAGGAAGAATAAGTGTAAAGATAATTGCTAAAATATTTGATGGAGTCATTATCAAAAGTGTTAGTATTTGTCTTAAGAGATTGTATTTAACTGAAATTTTATAAACATAAGCGTTAAATAATTGAAACACAGCAGATATATTATTCAAACTTTTAATATGCTTTATTATTTTGAAACCATTTTTCTCTAAAATATCTTTTAATCCAAAGGATGAATATCTACCGTAATCAAAAGGCTGTTCGTGTTCATCCCAGATAAAAGGAACAGTTAAAAGTAATTTACCATTTGATTTTAATACTCTGTTTATTTCAGCTAAAAATTGCTGTGGATTAAATACGTGTTCTAAAACTTGGCTGGTAATAACGGAATCAAATTCATTATCTGAAAAAGGTATTTTATCTCCTTTATAAAATATGTCAACACTTTTTTCTTCTTTATTAATAGTATTTTCTACTTCAAGACCAATATATTCAGTTGAATTAAAATACCTCTCATACGGTTTAGTTCCACATCCAACATCAAGTGTTTTGCCGGTAATTTCCTTACTTATTTTCTTAATATTATTTAATAAAGCTTTCCTTGTTAAATAAAAAGGATTAATAAATACACCTAATATTCCAGGTTCAAATTGTTGTTTTAATATTATTTTTCTAAACATCTGTAGTATCAATCCTTTGAGTAACAAAAATAGAGATATATTGAAATAGATTCGGAAACATTTTCATTAACAAGCACTTTAGAATATTACTTGGCTTTACAATTTCTTGCTTAATTATTTTTAAGTCCTTCATGCTGTATATAAGTTCTTTGAAATCTTTAATTGATAATTGATGTATGTGCCCGGTATTATACCAATTATAACCAAATAGCATAGAGTCCGGCATTTTACCTTTGAACAACAGCTGTAATCTGTTTTTATAAAAACCAAAATTCGGAAATGATATTATTTGAAACTTTGAAATTCTTTTCATCTCATTTAAAAGAACTTCAGGATAATTAACCATTTGAATAGTTACATTACAAATAGAATAATCAAAGGTATTATTTTTAAAAGGTAATTTTTCGTCGATTTTGTGTTTAATTACATCAAGACCTTTTTGTAAACTAGAAGAGACACCGCTTTCTGAAATTTCCACTCCTTTGCAAATTGCATTTTTTTCATCTTCAATTCTTTTTAATAATGTACCGTCACCACAACCTAAATCAATTATCTTAACATCTTTTGGAATTAAGTTTATTATTATATCATATTCTTGTCTTTCTGAATTTGTTGTGTTGTTGTAATTATAATCTCGGTTATCTTGAAAATTAGGATCATCAATTGAATGCATTAATAATTCCCTAATAAAAATTTAATTTTTTTATAATATCTTTTTATGAAATTCGGTTTTATTGAAATGAAAAATTTTTCAATTTCTTTTTTAACTAATATATTTTCTTCAATAGGAATATTTATTAGTTCTATTGGTTTTTGATATATGTCAGTATCATAAATTAATGTTTTCTTCATATGAGTGCTGTCACCACTCACTCCAATATTTTTAACAAGAGATTTTCCTGGGTTTAGTGTTAATTTATTTTGAAGAAAAGCAGAAGCATGCCATCTGATCGCCCAAGAATTTATTTCTCCATTTATTTGTCTCTTTAACATTTTAATATTATTTGTAGTACCGTTATAATCAAAATAATAAGACAGTTTCTTTTCTTTTAGTTTATTTAATAATACTTTTCCATCTTTTTCAAATGTATCCCACTGATCTTTCCACGTTGCCCATCCCCAACAATCTGTACCTTTCAAAAAAAATGTTTCAGGTAATTTATTTTTTATAGGATATACATATCCGTGAATACTTATTACTCTGTTTTCATTTTCAAATTTTTCTAATCCTTCGTTCATAAATTGCAAAAAATATTTTGAAGTGATTAGATCATCTTCAAGAACTATGACTTTACCATAAGCATTTATTATCTCAGTAACACCCTTTATAATAGATTCAGCTAGACCAAGATTATTTTCACGATTAATTATATGAACTTTTTTAAATCCTTCAATTGTATTGATATAATTACGTACTTCATTAACATGTAAAATATCATTCTCATCTTTAGCAGCATCAGAAAAAATAAATAATTCACTTTCTTTAGAATATAAATTATCCAATAATGCAGTCACCGTTTTTTTTGTTAAATCCAGTCTTTTATAAACAAAAAGACAAATTGGTGCTAATAGTGTCACTGTTATGCCTTAATATTTTTAAAGAATACTGTATTCATTGTTTTAGCAAAGATTTCATAACCCTTTTCTTTCATATATAATGTTAATTCGGAATTTCCTTTAAATTGATTTGAATATTCTAAATCTTCTATTAAAACTAAAGTAGGTCTGTACTTATTCCAATTATTTGATTTTAATACTTTAAAATCAAAACCCTCAACATCTATAGTTAAAAAATCAATAGTATTAACATTAGATGGTAAATGTTTTATTAATATGTCTTCAAGTTTAATAGAATTTAGAAAAACTTTTTTTTCTAATTTATAATTATGGTTTAGTAAATATTCTAATCTTGTTTTGTTTAGAAAACCACTAACAGCTGGTTCATTTAAAATATAGAAAGTTAATTTGGAATTACTATCTGATACCGGAGCTTCTATATTAATATCTCTAGGACGTAATTTATCAAAAATATTCATACTTCCTGGTCTTGCATCTATATTTATACCAGCCCAACCCATTTTATATAATTTATAAGTATTTGAAAATCTTTTAGGATGATATGCCCCTACATCTATATAAAATCCTTTTTTTTTATTTTCGAAAAATCTGCTTAATATTAAATCCTCACCTTCCTGTGAAAACGATTTTTGAACTACAGAAATTGAAAATGTATGATAGTATGCTATACATTTATCATATATATTTTCTGGTAAAACCTTTTTTAATAAACTCATTAAATTCTAGTTAATTATTAAATAACTAAATAATTATGAATCATTTTCTTAATCTGGTAAAAATGTCTACAAACAAAATTGCCTTGAACATCATAAGTGATTGTTCCCTTGTTGCTTTAGTGAAGAATATAGAAAAAGTAGCTGCCGAATATGAAACAAGTGTTGCAACCGCTGCACCTGTGATTCCATAAAATGGGATTAAAATTAAATTTAATATTACATTTATTATCATTCCCAAAAAAGTTTTATAAAAAGAAATTTTTGTAAAATTTTCTGCTATCAGATATTGACTATTTGCAACTCCAAGAAATACTGCAACACCGGCCCAAATGTAAATTATTAAAACAGATACAGCAGGGGTAAATTCTGGACTATAAAGAATCAGAATTACATCCTTGGCAAGAAATGTAGTAATTACAGCAATACCTATTGATGACCATGCTAGTAAGTCATATAGTTTCTGCATTCTATTTTTATACAAATTCTCGCTTACTTTTTTTGCATATATAATAGCCGGAAATAATGATGTTGTAATTATCATCGGTAAAAAATACCAGGCTTCACATAACCTTACGGCTGAAGCATAGAAACCTACTTCAGAATCATTAAGCATTTGTTTAATCATTACCTGATCAATTTTCATATAAATTGTTATAACTATCCCTGAAAGCATAAGAGGCCATGAATCAATTAATAATGTTTTTGCAATATTTTTATTAAATCTCCAAGAAAATATTTTTAAACTTTTACTTTTGTACATTACAATGTATCCAATAGCAAGAAAGAGATATTCAAAAGTTGTAAAAATTACAAAGCTTATTAGTGAAGCTTCAAAATAAATTAGTAATAATTTAATTATTGAAGTGATTATGAAAGATGTTGATTGAACAATTACAGAATTTTTAGATTGTACTTTTGACTGGAAAAAAAAATCTATAATATTTAATGTTTGAAAAATGGGTGTTGCTGCAATTATAAAGATTAACAGATTTGTTAGAGAAGTGTGAGAAGTAAAAATAATTGCTATTGCTAATAAAAGTATAGAAAAAATTGCCCCAACTAATTTTAATATAAAGCTAGATCCAAGCAGATCATTTCTTAGATCAGGCTTTTTAACAAGTTCTCGTAATAAAATAGAATCAAGACCCAATGTAGCAATTGCAGTAAAAAGTCCTGTAAAACTTAAGACATAAGAATATATACCGAAATTTTTTGGTCCTAAATAATTTGTAATTGAAATGATTACAAAAGCACCTAATACCACTCTAATAATTTTTTCAAAAAATAACCAAGACGTATTATTAAAATATTTTTTAAATGCGGCAGAGCTAAAATTTATTTTAGTATCTATTTTTTCAAATTCTTCCAATAGTTTTTTAGAGATTAATGAAAAAAAATTTATTTAATAATCTTTTTCCTATACCAAATTGAAAAGAACAATCCTAAAACTACTAAAGTACTTAAAATTAGAGCTATATATTTAGTAATAAAAAATGTTGTTGGGGCATATATAAATTCAATTGAATGTTTACCTTTTGGAATTATAGCTCCCATAAAACCATAATTTGCTTGGTAAAGTTTTTCTTCTTTATTATCAATATAAATTTTCCAACCGGTAGGAATATATGTATTGCCTAAAAAGAGGAAATTTTTCCCGGATGCATTTACATCCAGCTTGATTGATTCATCGTTGTACTCAATTATCTTTGAATATGTTGTGGAATCTGGTTTCTCTATTTTTATATTTCCAATGTTTGCAAAAGCTAATTTTTTAGGATTGAATGAATTGGTTTTTATATTGTTAAGTACTTCAATTCCTTCTTTATTTTGTACACTGTCTACAAAATACACTCTTGGCAGTGCATTTGTATTTTCATATAAATAAGTATTATCTGTATTATATATCTGTTTAAAACCACTAAAAGGTATAACATTATCAGTAACTAAATATTTAACATTAAGCATTCTCCAAAGTGTTTCGTTTACAGGGCCGACCACATCCATAATATCCTGATAGGTTCTTGGTTTTATTGCAGAGTATCCGTAAAAATCTTCTACTAAAAAGGATACATGATAATTTGAGTTTTGTTTGAAAGAACCCAATGATCCGTCCTGTTTCAAATTAAATATTCTAAAGGGTGCTTGGTCATTAATATTTTTTATTACTTTTATATAGGCAGGTTCAGAAAACTTATTTTCAATTTCGGGATTGTCTCTGTATTGTGCACCTCTGCTGTCAATTCTCCATAGATCAAAAACAGTAAATAAGATTAAAAGAACTACCCACATATCTTTGCTTAATTTATTATTTATATAAGCAAATGCTCCTCCAAATGATAATGCAAGTAAACCCATAGCAATTAATAAATCACCGGAAAACATTTCGCCCATATATGCAGATAGTGCATTAAACTGTTGTGACAATTGTGGCCTTGAGGTAGTTAAAGAAGCTGCATAGTCATTTGCTCTTGCCGAAAACCAATTTGTTATTGCTGAATTAAATAAAACAGATATTAAAAAAAGTAATGCAAAAACAATTGAAATATTTTTAACCAATTTAATTAATCTTTCATTTTTTTCATTCTTAAGTTCAATAATTTTTAATATTCCTAAGCCGGCTAATACCGGAAAACTAAGTTGTAATAATACTAATACCATTGAAGGTACTCTAAATTTGTTAAAGTAAGGGAAGTAATAGAAAAATAGATCAAACAATGGAGAAAAGTTTTTACCAAATGATAAAATTAAAGCAAATGCAGAAAGAAGTGTTAAAAATTGTACAAATGGTTCTTTCCGTCTTGTATAAATACCAAACAAAGCGAAAAAGAAAACCAATACACCCATATACATTGCAACATCTACAAAGGGCATCTGACCAAAATATGTGTTTACTTCTACAGGCTGTCCTTTACTTAATTCACCTTTATAATTTGAATTGCCAAATCCATAAAATGATGGTACAATGAATGTAGATATTTCTTCGGGTGAAAATGACCAACTTGTATGATAATTGTAATATTCACTTTCAGAATTTATCTTTTCATTAGATATTTTTTCAACAATACTTTCAGTACCTCTTGTTGAATATTGCATATATTCATAAACTTGAGATAAGTTATCTGATTGAATAAACAAAGAAATTAAGAAAGCTACAGCAAAAGAACCTGCTGTTTTTAAAATATTATTTTTTAATTCATAATCTTTTTTTAATAATGATCTTAAGAAATAATAAATAAAATAAATTGCGACTGCTAATAATGAATAAAAAATAATTTGAACATGAAATCCTTGAATAAATAATTGGAGTGTGATAATTAATAGTAAAATATCAATTAAAGTTATTTTCTTTTGAAGTCTAATGATTAAAAGAAAAATTAATGGATACCAGCAAATTGCAGTTAATTTAGTAACGTGCCCTATAAATAAAAATACAATCAGTCCTGTGCTAAAAGCAGTGGATAAAGCAGTAAACAAACTGACTAAAGTATTTTTTGTTAAATATTTCATTAGCAAGAATGATGTAATTGCCAATATGATCAGATAGAAAGACCACATTGCATATTCGACACTAAAAAATGCTGTAAAAGCAGACCTAACTGCTGTTATTCCATCGTAAAAAAGATTGTACCAAGGAGCTTCAGTGCTTGTAGCGTAGGCAGGTATACCACAAAAAATATAAGGATTCCAAAGAGTAAAACCACCGCTATGGTTTTCTACATAAGTATGTAAACTTTTACTCGCAGTAATATCACTGGATTGGAAAGTTTTACCTCCAAAATAAAGAGGGCTTAAGAAAATTAAGAACAGAATAATTATAATTAATATTACAGCAAGTAAGTGAAACTTATTAGGTAGAAAACTTTCCAGATCGAAAGAATTAAAAACACTCGGTTTGACTGATTTTTTATCGTTGGAAATTTTTTTTGATTTTGCCATATCTTAAATAACCTATAAATATTATTTTCTATTATACTTATTTTTTTGCTAATAAATTTATACCCGAGCCGATTTTATTATTACTATTAAAATCTATAAACATCATAATTAGTGTAAAAGGGAAAGTAACAATAAAATAAAAA
>PFGS01000166.1:0-3316 GCA_002783525.1 Ignavibacteriales bacterium CG12_big_fil_rev_8_21_14_0_65_30_8
CTAAAAAAATAATATATTAGCTAATAAATATTGGTTTTAACTATTATTTTATTTAATCCGATTTTATGATATTTAACTATATTACTGTTTCTCGAACTGGCTTGAAACGAGAACATAACGAAGATCACATAGGAGTATTTGAAGTTGATGGAGGACTCTTAGTTGTAGTTTGTGATGGACTAGGTGGTAATCAGGGTGGTGAAATTGCATCTCAACTTGCTGTAGAAACAATTTATGAACAATTTAAAAAAATGAACAAAATAGGGGAAATTGAAAGAATTCAAAACGCAGTTCTAAAAGCAAATGAAGCAATTATAGCAGAAAGCACATCTAATTCTGATTCCAGCGGAATGGCAACTACAGCGGAAGTTTTATTTCTTAAAAAAGACTACGCGTACTGGGGGCACGTTGGTGATTCCAGAATCTATTCTTCTAAAAAAGGGAAATTACAATTACTTTCAAAAGATCATTCGTTAGTTCAAAGACTTGTTGACGAAGGATATATTACTCTGAAGGAAGCAGAAGTTCATCCCAATAAAAATATTATTACAAGAGCGTTAGGTGATAATGATATTTTAGAAGTTGATTCAAGCAAAGTTAAATTAAAGAAAAAAGAAAATAACAGATTTTTAGTTTGTACCGATGGTGTATCTGGAGTTGTAACTGATGATGAAATTGAAGTGCTTATAAATGGAAATAATCTCAGTAATATTGCAGATAAAATGAGTCAGTTGATTGAAGACAGAGGAGCACCCGATAATTATTCTTTTGTTTTATTAACAGAGGTTAATTAATGATCGGAAGAAATATTGAACATTACAAAATAGTTGAAGTACTTGGCAAAGGCGGAATGGGAGTAGTTTACAAAGCCTTTGATCTTAAGCTCGAAAGATTTGTTGCATTAAAAATTTTAAATTCAGATCTACTATCAAACCCACACTTTTTAGAAAGGTTCAAGCGAGAAGCGAAACATCAAGCTAAATTGAATCATCCCAATATTGTTCCCGTATACGGTTTTACAGAAGAAAACGGAATTCTAGGAATAATAATGGAATATGTTTCCGGTGAAACTGTAGAAAGTCTGATCACAAGATTGGGTAAACTGGAATTACAATATGCATTGTCAATTATAAAACAGACACTTTCCGGTATAGGTTATGCTCATTCAAAAGGATTTATTCACAGAGATATTAAACCATCAAATATAATTTTAAATAATGATGGTGTAGTGAAGATAATGGATTTTGGTATTTCAAAATCATTAACAGAAGGCAGAGCATTAACTAAGACCGGGACAAAAATTGGTACAATACTATATATGAGTCCAGAGCAGGTAAGAGCAAAAGAACCATCAAATCAAAGCGATATTTATTCCTTAGGAATTACTTTTTTTGAAATGCTAACAGGGCATGTTCCTTTTGAAACTGGTACCGATTATGAAATAATGGAAGCTCATCTTAAAACTAACCCACCTAAAATTTCATCAATAGTACCTTCTACTCCTACTTCTATTGACACTATAATGTCCAAAGCTGTTAATAAATCTTTAGCCAAACGGTACCCTACCTGTGAAGAATTTTTAGATGATATTAATAATGTTTCTTTTGAACTATTCAACACAACACCTGAGAAAGAGAAAAAGACAAAGACAAAAATAAAGACTAAAATAAAATCCAAAATAAAAAGTAAATCCAAAGACAAACCTAAAGAGTTTTTAACCAGTGAAAAAAGAGTTACAACTGTAGGTCAAAAAACAAGATATTATTTATGGTTTACATTAACTATATTATTATTTGCAGCACTTGTCTATTTTGTTTATTCAACTGTGTCAAGTTTTTGGAAAACTGATGAATCTACGATAAAGGTAGCAGACACAGGTAAGAATACATATATTTCTAATCCATCTTATATTTTAAGGTCCCAATGGTCTAAAGTTGAAACTCCTACAAATGAAAATATTAATGCTATGACATTTGTTTCATCATCAATTGGTTTTGCCTGTGGGAAAAATGGTATTGTTCTAAAAACAATTGATAAAGGTACTTCCTGGACTATTGCAGATTCTTCAACAAAAAATATTCTTTATAAAATAAATTTTTATGATAATCTTAACGGATTAATGGTTGGAGAAAAAGGTACCATATTAGTTACAGATAACGGGGGACAAAGTTGGCAAAATATTATTACTAATTCTCAATCAAGTTTATTTGATTTTCAATATATATCCGGTACCAGTATTGTAATAGCGGTTGGAGCCAATGGTACAATTCTACGCTCAGAAAACGGGGGATATACCTGGATTAGAGTTCCTTCATTTGTAAATGAGTTATTATACGGTGTTAAGTTTGTTAATCAAAATGATGGCTTTATTGTTGGCTGGAATGGGGAAGTATTGCAATCTAGTGATAAAGGCAGATCTTGGAATAAAGTTGATAAATTTACAACTAATTATTTACGGTCTGTGGATTTTGTAGATAGTGATATCGGATTTATTGTCGGCGGTGGAGGAGAAATTTACAAAACTACAAATGGTGGATCTTCCTGGAAACAAATCCCATCAAATACTATTTCCGGGCTTATTAAAGTTAAATTTATTGATAGTAAAAATGGATTTATCTTGGGCAATAAGGGAGAAATACTTACTACTTCAGATGGCGGTGAACATTGGTTAGAAAGTTCAAGCGGTATTTTTTCTACACTTAAAAGTGTAACTAAAAATGACAGCACAATTTTTATTACCGGAAATAATGGTGTGATTCTAAAGAATACACTCAAATCAAATTGATTTTACCTCCCTTAATCTTTAATTTTCTTAAAAGCTAATCAGATACTTTTTTAATTAATTAACTCTCCTCAAATAAGAGAATAGTATGGATAAATTCATTATTGAAGGTGGTTCTAAATTAACCGGCAAAGTTAAAGTTGAAGGTGCTAAAAATGCATCTTTAGCCTTAATGCCTGCAACATTGCTTACAAACGGTACTTCTGTTCTTAATAATACTCCAAGATTAAGAGATGTTTACACAATGATAAGCTTAATGGAAAAACTTGGTGTTAATACATCTTTTGATGATCACAAATTAAGTATTAAAATTGAAAAGCTAATCAGCCAGAATGCTCCTTATGAATTTGTTAAAAAAATGCGTGCCTCTGTTTATGTATTAGGTCCGTTGCTTACAAAATATGGTAAAGCTAAAGTTTCTATGCCCGGTGGATGCGCTTGGGGTCCAAGACCAATAAATCTACACTTAGAAGGATTAAAAAAATTAGGTGCAGAAATAGAACTGGAAGAAGGCTATATTATCGCTAAATGCAA
>PFGS01000166.1:3353-11055 GCA_002783525.1 Ignavibacteriales bacterium CG12_big_fil_rev_8_21_14_0_65_30_8
TCAGTAGGAGCAACGGGAAATTTGCTAATGGCTGCTACTTTAGCCAAAGGTAGTACAGTATTAAATAATGCAGCTATGGAACCCGAAATTACAAATCTTATTCAATTCTTAAATAAAATGGGAGCAAAGATATCTGGAGAAAACACCAAAAAATTAGTTATTGAAGGTGTGGATGAATTATATTCTGCTACAATTGATACAATTCCGGATAGAATAGAAGGCGGAACCTTACTGGTTGCCGGAGCAATAACAAATAGTAAATTTGATCTATTAAACTGTAATTCAGATCATATAAATATAGTTATACAAAAACTAAAAGAATCTGGATGTAAATTGTTTATTAACAATGATATAGTATCCTTAGATGCAAGTAATTCCGAGATAAATGCAACTGATATATCTACTTCTGAATATCCCGGATTTCCCACAGATATGCAAGCCCAGTGGATTGCGATGATGTCAATAGCCAATGGAAAATCTAAAGTGACCGATAATATTTATATTGATAGATTTAACCATGTTCCTGAGTTGTTAAGATTGGGAGCATCCATTAAAATGAATAAGAATACAGCAATTATAACTGGTGTTAAAAAATTAAAAGGAGCTAAAGTTATGTCAACTGATCTAAGGGCAAGCGCTTGTTTAGTTTTGGCTGGATTAGTTGCAAAGGGAACTACAGAAGTACTTAGAGTATATCATTTAGACAGGGGTTATCAATTTATTGATGAAAAATTAAAAAAATTAGGTGCAAATATTAAAAGAGTTAAAGGCGACGAATATTAATGAATACTAAGCTGAAGAAAATACTTTTTGGCAACTTCATATTTTTGTTCAGTCTGGTTTTAATTCTAATTATTAATATTGCCATACTGTTTTTTCCCCTTACTAATGTTTTTGGATTTGAATTTTCATTTGTTAATGCAATTCTTATATCTTTTCTGGCTGGAATTACCTCAATTTCACATCTTAGAAATAAGTTAAACACAAACAATATTTATTTCTTTTATTTTGGAATATTTTTCTTAATCATTCCTTTAATTGTTACTTTAATTAATTCAATCTTCGGATATTCTTGTTCAATAATAGATGGCTTTCTTTTTTATTTTGTGATTACTGTGCCATCTTATTTAATAGGTATTTCATTGGGGATAGTTTCATTTTCAATTTCAAAAAGATATAATTATATAATATTTTTTTCACTTTATGTTTTAATACTATTTATCCCAATAGCTGAATTTTATTTTAATCCTCAAGTATTTTTTTTTAACCCAATTTTTGGATATTTCCCCGGTACAATTTACGATGAAAACATAAGTATTAGTACAAAACTTGTATTGTATAGAGTGCTAAATTTAACTTTCTTTATAAGCATATTTGTTATTTTAATTAATAAATTAGAGATAAAAAAGTATTCAAGTTTAATTTTAACCGGTTTTTTATTCATTAGTCTTATATTTTTATTTCTTTCACCGCAATTTGGTTTTTCAACTACAAAAAAGAGTTTATCAGATCATTTAAATAAAAGAATTGAGACAGAACATTTTGTGATACACTATCCAAAATCTTTAGATGAAAAAGAGATCAAAAAAATATCGCTTTATCATGAATTTTATTATTCACGACTTACAAATTTCTTCAAGTTAGAATTGAAAAATAAAATTGATTCTTTTGTTTTTAAAAATAATACTGAAAAGGGAAATTATTTTGGCTCTGCTAATGCTGATGTAGCTAAACCTTGGCTGGATGAAATTTATACAACAATAGGAAGCTATAACAACACTCTAGAGCATGAAATAGCACATATATTTTCAGCTAGTTTTGGTACTACTTTATTTAAAGTTGCAGATGGAATAAACCCTGCTATGATAGAGGGAATAGCAGTAGCAGCTTCACCATTTTATAATGATAATTGTGTTGATTATATGGCTGCATTAGCAATGACAAATGGGTATAAAGTAAATATTAAAAAATTATTTGTTGGTGCTAATTTCTTTTCGCAGAACTCGTCTCTGTCTTATATCTATTCCGGTTCTTTTATTAAATATATAATAGAGAATTATGGGATCTCAAAATTCAAGCAGTACTATTCAAACTCTGATTTTGAAAATATTTATAAAATAAATTTTGAAGAAGTAAAAGACGGATATTATAATTACTTAAAAACAATTCAAACAAAATCAGACAGTTCAAAAGCAAAATATTATTTTGGAAGACAAACAATATTTACAAGAGTATGCCCAAGATATGTTTCAAAAACACTGGACGATGCTTCTAAAGCTTTTTTAGATAAAGATTATAATTTATCAATAAAAAAATATTTAAAGATACTCGAAAAAACTAACAATTATTTCGCTTTGATCGGGTATACGAATGTCTCATTGGAATTAAACAAAATAAATAATGCTATTGATAAAATTGAAAAAAATCTTAAAGATTATCTGAATACTTCATATTACTATAACCTTAAATTTAAATTGGCAGATATTTATTCGTTATCTGATTTTAAAAATAAAGCTGACTCTCTTTATAGTAAAATAATTAAAGAGAATCCAAATAATTGGTTATTACAATTATCTGAACAAAGATTGTTTCTCTTGTATCAGTCTGAAAATATTAAAGAATATCTAAAGAACTCACCCAAAGAAAATTATAGGTTATTGTTAAAATTAATTGATAAAAATAATATAAATATCTTACTTCCTTCTGTTATTAGACTCTCAATAATATCAAATATTAAATATGAAACATTTTATAATGATCTAAGAGAAATTTTAAATTCAGAAAGTTTAAATAGTAGTTTTGTTCTAAATTATTTGTCAATGTATATGTTGGATAATTTTGATTTTGTAAATGCAGAAAAAATGCTCGATAAAGCAATAAAGCTAAACATAAATAAATACAATGTTTCACTTCTCAAATATAATTTAGAAAAGATTTCTTGGATGGAAGAACATTTTAAGATTTTTTTTTTGAGTAATCATTTTAGTAAAAAGCTAATTTGTTCTCTTAATTGAATTAACTTAAATTTGTATTATAAATTAAATTCAGCTCAAATATTTCTAAAAAACCCCCAGACTAAAAGTGAATTTTAAAAATAAAATAAAAAAGTTTGATTTTTTTAAAATAGCTTCATCAATTGCAAATAAAGAAGGTATAGAATTATACATAGTTGGTGGTTTTGTAAGGGATTTAATTTTAAAGATTTTCAAAGATGAAATTGATTTCTTAATAGTAGGGGAGAAAAACGATTTTGTTAAAAATTTTGCAAAAGCACTAAAAGTTAAAAATATAAATATTTATAAAAATTTTGGAACTTCTCAATTTTTATATGACAATGTTAAACTTGAATTTGTAAATGCAAGAAAGGAATCCTATAGTAAAGAAAGTAGAAATCCAAAAGTGCAAATTGGAACATTTGATGATGATATTGTAAGGAGAGATTTTACAATAAACACATTAGCTATATCATTAAACAAGGATAATTTTGGAGAATTGATTGATAAATATAATGGACTGGATGATATTAAAAATAAATTGATTAAAACTCCTTTAAGTCCATCTGAAACTTTTAATGATGATCCGTTAAGGATTATGCGTGCTTTTAGATTTGCTTCTACACTCGGTTTTGAGGTAGATAAAAGTATAATTGAAGCTGCAGAATTAAATAAAGAAAGATTGCAAATAGTTTCTCAAGAAAGAATTACTGATGAATTCTTAAAAATATTGTCATCCCCAAAACCTTCTGTTGGTCTTAAGTTACTTCAAAAAACTGATGTAATGTCAGTAATATTTCCTGAAATTAAAAATTTAGAAGGCACAGAACAAAGAAAAGATCATCATCACAAAGAAGTTTTTTTGCATACGTGCATTGTTGTTGATAATATTTCTCAACATACCGATAATGTTTGGCTAAGATTTGCAGCACTTGTGCATGATATTGCAAAACCTCAGACTAAAAAATTTGTTGAGGCAATAGGCTGGACATTCCATGGTCACGAAGAAATAGGTGCCCGAATGATGGATAAGATCTTTCGTAAACTTAAACTTCCATTACATAAACTTAATTATGTTAAAAATCTTATAAGATTGCATTTGAGACCAATTGCTTTAGCCAAAGATGAAGTAACTGATTCAGCAATTAGGAGATTTATAGTTGAAGCAGGTGAAGACCTGGATGACTTGATAACACTTTGTAGAGCAGATATTACGAGCAAAAATCCAAATAAGGTTTCTAAATATTTGGATAATTATGAAAGGGTAATGAAAAAAGTTTATGATGTAAAAGAAAAAGATAAATTAAGAGCATTCCAATCACCTGTAAGAGGTGAAGAAATTATGAAAATTTGTAAATTAAAACCTTCTAAAAAAGTTGGCGAAATCAAGACAGCAATAGAAGATGCAATATTGGATGGAAAAATACCCAACGAATATGATGCTGCTTTAGAATATTTATATAAAATTAAAGATGATTTTAGGAACTGATTTAAGATTATTATTATCTATCTAATCTATAGTTAACAAATAAATCAAAAAAGAAGTTATAATTTCTAAATGTAATATAACCGCACAAATAGGAATTATACCGTTTGTAATTTTAATATGTCTTACTAAATGAAAAGTAATAAATTTGTTTCGGTTGTAAATAAAAATTTTAATGCATTATTCGAGATTTGTAACAATATTGAATTTTGTCTCGTCTAATGTGTAGTCTAATTAGTATTATTTAACCACCTAATAATTGGAGAAATATAATGAGAACAGTTCTCAGTTTAATATGTGCTTTAATGTTAATAACAACAAGTAATGCACAAAAAACATTGAATTTGGATAAGGCAATAACAATTGCTTTACATAAAAACACAATACTACAAAAATCAATCAACAACCTGGATGTTACAGAATCTAGTGTAAGAGCTGCCGTGGGTAACTTTCTTCCAATTTTATCTGCCGGGGCAGGTTGGAGTTGGAATAGATCAGAGGAGGCCGGCGGAACCATAAATGTCGGTGGATCAGTAATTCCTGTACCCCCTTCAACAACTGAATCTAGAAACTTTAGCGGAAATGTTACAGCAAGATTAACTCTATTTGATGGACTTTCTAATTTTGCTGCACTATCACAAAGTAAAAATAATGTTGAATCTGCAAGATTAGATCTTCAAAGATTAAAACAAGATATTGTTTTTCAGACAATCACACTCTATTACACTGTAATAAATGCTAAACAATTGTTAGGTGTTAGAGAAGACGATTTAAAATGGAATCAAAGAAATTTAGAAACAGTAACTGAGAGCAATAAATTAGGTGCTGTAACACTTGCAGATGTATATTCCCAACAAGTTAAAACTGGTAACTCTGAGTTAGCTTTGATAAAAGCACAAAATAGTTTTGAAACAGCAAAAAGCAATCTTTTAAATTATTTAGCATTAGATGTTTTAGAAGATTATAAGTTTTCAAGTGATTTAACTGCTGAAGAACAAAATACTTTGAATGAAAAAATGCAAATAGATTATAGAAATATTTCAGATTTAGTAAATAAAGCTTTAAGTGTCAGAACTGACTTTCAGAGTGCACAATTAAAATTGGAAAGTGCATATAATGGTATTACAATTGCAAGATCCGGACACTTACCTACTTTGTCAAATTCTTTTTCTTATAATATTAGAGCAAATGAGTTTGATAAATTTTTTGATTCAAGGACTTATGTTGTTGGTCTATCACTAAACATTCCTATATTCTCAGGATTTAGAGTGTCAAATAATGTTCAATTTGCCGAAGTAACTGCAGAAAATAAGCAAATAGAATTATCTGATCTTGAAAGATCTATTAAATTAGAAATTCAAAAAACATATCTGAATTTAAAAGCAGCCGATAAAAGTTTACAAGTTAACACCAAGAATGTAATTGCTGCAGAAGAAACAAGAAAAATTGAACAAGAAAGATATTCACTTGGCTCAGGTACTTTACTAAATGTACTTATAGCTAATTCAGATTATACAACTGCAAGAACTAATTTAATTACTGCTCAGTTTGAATTTATTAGACTAAGCAAGCAATTAGAATATTATCTTGGTGTTCTTAATTTTAATAAGTATGAAAATGAATAATCTAAGGAGATTATAATAATGGCAAATGGCAAACAAAAAAAATCGAAAAAAAAGTTATATATATTTGGAGGAATAGGCATATTGGTGGTTGCCTTAATATTGATAGCTTTTTTAGGTGGATCTAAAGAAAACATTATAGCTGTTCAAACAGAAAAAGTAATGAAAAGAGATATTACACAAACTGTAACAGCTACAGGTACTATTAATCCTGAATTTAAAGTTATAATAACTCCTGAAGTAACTGGAGAAATTATTGGTCTTCCTGTACAAGAAGGTGATATGGTAAGAAAGGGAGATTTATTAATTAAAATTCAAGCTGAAACATATTTGGCTCAGAAAGAAAGAGCTGATGCTGTGTTACAATCTACAATTGCCAATTTATCTATGCGTAAAGCTGAATTAGATAAAGTTAAATCTGCATATGATAGAGTAATAGAATTACACGCTAAAGGATTAGCTAGTAATGCTGAACTTGAAATAGCAAAGAGTAATTATTTATCTTCAAAAGCTCTTTATGAGTCTCAAGAATCTTCAGTTCTACAAAGTAAAGCATCTGTTAAAGAAGCAATAGATAAACTTTCTAAAACTTCTATATTTTCTCCAATGGATGGAACAATTAGCCAACTTAATGTTGAAAAAGGCGAAAGAGTATTGGGTAGTGGATTTAGTCAAGGTACAAACATTATGACTGTATCAGATCTTAACAATATGGAAGCTACTGTAGAAGTTGATGAAAATGATGTTGTACTTATTTCTGTTGGCGATACTGCTAGAATTGAAATTGATGCTTTTGGTGATAAAATTTTTAGAGGTATTGTCACACAAATAGGTAACTCAGCAAAAACTGCTGGCTTAGGTACTCAAGATCAAGTAGTAAATTTTGAAGTAAGAATTAAATTAATTGATGTAGATAAAAAATTACGTCCTGGTATGTCTTGCACAGCAAAAATTGAAACAGAAACTATAAAAAATGTTTTAAGTATACCACTCCAAAGTGTAACTGCAAGAAATAGCTTTGAACTCTCAGATAGAAAGAAAGGACCAGAAGATAATGATGAGCCAACAAATGTAAAAAAAGAAACTAAATCTAAACCTAAATTACAAGAAATAGTTTTCGTTTTAACTAAAGGTAAAGCTGATATAGCTAAAGTAAAAACTGGAATAAGTGATGATAATTATATTCAAATAATTTCTGGTTTGGATGAAAACCAAGAAGTTGTTACAGGTAGTTATCGAGCAATTTCTCGTGAATTGAAAAAAGGATCAACTGTTCGTGTAGAAAGAAAGAGAAACACGAGAAATTCTGATAAAAATTAATTACGGAAAAAACAAATGAACATAATTAAAATAGAACATATAGCTAAAATTTATCAATTAGGTACGCAACAGGTTAAAGCATTAGCTGATGTTTCAGTAACAATAGATAAGAATGAATATGTTGCCATTATGGGACCTTCGGGTTCCGGTAAATCTACTTTGATGAATATGTTAGGTTGTTTAGATACACCAACATCCGGCATCTATGAATTTACCGGAAAGAATGTTAGTGAAATGACTGATAATGAACTTGCAAAAATTAGAAATCAAGAAATTGGTTT
>PFGS01000166.1:11092-15156 GCA_002783525.1 Ignavibacteriales bacterium CG12_big_fil_rev_8_21_14_0_65_30_8
GCATTACATAATGTTGAATTGCCACTTATATATTCTGGTATTCCTGCTTATGAAAGGAAAGAAAGAGCTGAAAAAGCTTTAATTGATGTTGGCTTGGAAGATAGAATTCATCACAGACCAAATGAACTTTCTGGTGGACAAAGACAAAGAGTTGCAGTTGCAAGAGCATTAGTTACAAATCCATCAATAATATTGGCAGATGAACCAACAGGTAATCTTGATTCAAAAACTGGTGAAGAAATAATGGGATTATTCTCAGAACTTCATGATAAAGGTAATACAATAATATTAGTTACTCACGAGGAATATATTGCAGAGCATGCAGTTAGAATTATAAGATTAAGAGATGGATTAGTAGAATCTGACGAAATTGTAAAGAAGAGGCTTATTCCTAAAACTAAAATTATATCACAAAATTAGATATTAAATAATTTATTAAAAGGTATTGAAATATGAACTTTTGGTTTGAAATAAAAGAGGGATTATTTATTGCACTCCGTGCTTTAAGAGCTAATAAGATTCGTACAATACTTACAATGTTAGGTATTGTAATAGGAATAACTTCAGTTGTACTTATGACAACTGCTATAAAAGGAATTGACGGTGCTTTTCAGCAAGGAATTAGTGCATTAGGTTCTGATGTATTGTATATTGATAAATATGCATGGTTTGGTAATACAGATTTTTGGGAAATGAGAAATAGAAAAAATCTCATTATGGATGATTTTTCTAGATTTAAAGATCTTGCAAAATTACCAAAAGCTTCCGCTCCTGTACTTAGAGCTAGAAAAACTTTAAAGAATGGAGAAAATAACGTTGAAGGCGTGATACTTGTCGGCTCAACTGCTGATTATGTTGCAACTACTAATTTTACTTTTAACATAGGAAGATTTTTTACTCAAACTGAAGGCCAAGCTGCAAGAGATGTTGTTGTATTAGGAAGTGAAGTAGCTAAAAATTTATTTCCTAGAGGAGATGGTATAGATAAAACTATAAAGATTGGTAATCATAATTTTAAAGTTATTGGCATATTAGATGAACAAGGTAGTTTTATATTAGGAAGTTTTAATCCGGATAACCAAGTATTCTTACCTATCGGATCAATATTTAAATACTTTTTAAATAGATCGAGAGGTTCTATAACCATAAATGTTAGGGCACAAAGTCCGGCTATGGTTGCTGAAACAAAAGAAGAAGCCATTGGAGTTATGAGAAAGGTTAGGGGATTAAAGTTTGATGAGAAAGATGATTTTGCAGTAAATCAGCAAGAAGGATTGATGAATAATTATAATAGTATTGTTGGTGTTATACAAATTGCAGGATTATTTATTACAGGGCTTGCACTATTTGTTGGTGCAATTGGTATTATGAATATTATGTTCGTTTCTGTAAAAGAGAGAACAAAAGAAATTGGTTTAAGAAAAGCAATTGGTGCAAGAAGAAGAACAATACTAGGTCAATTTATTTTGGAGTCTTCATCAATATGTTTATTTGGAGGATTAGTTGGTTTACTCTTGGCAGTAATGTTAAGCATGGTAATAAATCAATTTTTACCAACATCAGTACAATATAGTGCTGTAATTATTGCAATTGTTATTTCACTTATAACAGGAGTATTAGCAGGATTTGCACCGGCATACACTGCAGCTAAAATGGATCCTGTAACAGCTTTGAGGTATGAATAATGGATTTTTCACAAATTTTTTCTGTATCACTACACTCTCTAAACAGTAATAAGTTAAGAGCAAGTTTAACAATTTTAGGTGTAGTAGTAGGTATATTTTCAATAATTGTAATTATGACAATCATTACAATGCTGCAAAGCAGTATAGAGAATGGGGTATCACAATTAAGTAAAAATACTTTTCAGATACAAAAGTTTCCTGTTATGATGGGTGGTGGACCTGGTTCCAGAGCAAAATTTAGAAATAGAAAAGATATTACGATGGAAGATTTTTATAAATTAGAAGAAGCTTTAAAAGGTTATCAATATATAGGAGCTGAACAATGGCAATTTGGAAAAGTAGTCAAATATAAAAATCTTGCTACAAATCCTAATATTCAAATTGCAGGTGAAACTACAGGTGGCATTAAAACAAATGATTGGCATGTTGAATTGGGAAGGTCAATAAATGAACAAGATATCAAATATTCAAAAAATGTTTGTCTTATAGGAAATGATGTTATTGAAAAATTATTTCCCAGCATTAATCCAATTGGTCAAACAATTAAAATTGATAATTATCCATTAATGGTTATTGGTATACTTGAACAACAAGCACAAATGTTTGGAAGCAGCAGAGACAGCAGAGTAGTTTTACCTATAACTACCTTTCAAAATATATATGGAAGACACAGTAGAAGTGTAAACATTATGGTAATGTCTGAAAGTAAAGAAAATTATGATGAAGTTATTGAAACGGCTACAGGGCATATGAGAACAATAAGAAAAGTGATGCCCGGTGAAGAAAATGATTTTGATATTTTCAGCAATGAATCTATGATTTCTCAAATAAATGTTATGACAAGTGGAATTAAAATTGGCGCATTAGTTGTATCAATTATTGCTTTACTTGCAGCAGGGGTTGGGATAATGAATATTATGTTAGTCTCTGTTACTGAAAGAACCAAAGAAATTGGAATAAGAAAAGCAGTTGGTGCTAAAAGATCAAATATATTAACACAGTTTTTAATTGAAGCAATCGTACTTTGTCTTATAGGAGGATTTGTTGGTATTCTTCTTGGCGTAGGTATTGGTAACTTAGCCGGAAGTTTTTTAAATGCACAGAGTGCAATCCCTTATGATTGGGTTTTAATAGGACTTACCTTGTGTGTACTTGTGGGGATTATTTTTGGAACATACCCTGCTTATAAAGCATCAAACTTAGACCCTATTGAAGCACTTAGATGGGAATAAAATAATTTGATATTTTAATCAAAAAAAAATTTTTACTATTCTTTTATTTTACTTATTATTAATATTAATGAGCAATTAATTTTAATTTAGGTAAAACATTGTTAATATCTGAATCACTATCTGTTTCACTTCATTCTATTAAAACAAATAAATTAAGAGCATCACTTACTATTTTTGGAATTACAGTTGGTGTGTTTTCAATAATTGTAATTATGACGATTATAACAATGATGCAAAGTACCATTCAAAGTGGTGTATCCTTCCTCAGTCGTAACACTTTTCAAATCCAAAAATATCCGGCTATTATGACAGGTGGTCATCAAGAAAGACATAAATATAGAAACAGAAAAGATATTACATTAGATGATTTTTACAGACTTCAGGGTTTATTAACTTCTGCAAAATATATGGGTGCACAAAAATACAGACCGGGAAGAGTAATTCAATTCAAAAATAAAAAAACAAATCCCAATATGCATATTGTTGGAATTACGGAAGGTGTCCTAAAAACATCTAATATAATAGTTGAAAATGGAAGACATATAAATAATAATGATATTAAATATTCAAAAGATGTTTGTTTATTAGGGCAAGATGTAATTGATAAATTATTTACTGGAATTGATCCGATTGGACAAGTAATTAAAGTTGACAATCATAATTTAAAAGTTATTGGGTTAATAGAAAAGCAACCCGAATTTTTTGGGCAAAGTATGGATAATTATATTGTTATCCCAATTACTAGCTTTGAATCTTTTTATGGAAAAACAAGAGGAAGTGTAGAAATTACTATTATGGCAAACAGTGAAGAGGAATATGATGCTACAATACAAGCAACCATAGGACATTTAAGGACAATGAGGAAAGTCAAACCAGGTGAAGAAAATGATTTCGAAATTTTTAGCAATGAATCATTAATAGGTCAAATTGCTGATATTACAGATGGAGTAAGAATAGGTGCAATGGCTATTTCTCTAATTGCACTATTGGCAGCCGGTGTTGGTATTATGAATATAATGCTGGTTTCTGTGACTGAAAGGACTAAAGAAATTGGAATCAGAAAGGCTGTGGGAGCAAGGAAGTCAAATATTTTAATTCAATTCTTAATTGAAGCAATCATTTTATGTTTGCTTGGTGGGTTTATTGG
>PFGS01000282.1:0-3252 GCA_002783525.1 Ignavibacteriales bacterium CG12_big_fil_rev_8_21_14_0_65_30_8
AAAAATTATTGCGATTGTGAGGACTATAAAAATGGGTATATATTCTAAAATCATAGGTTAAAATATCAATTTTTGCTCATCAAACTTATCCATATTTTGTTTTATTGTCAATTTAAAGGAATGCTACAAAGCAACCTCCAAGGTTTTATCGAATTTGTTTACAATATTGTGAGAGTAATTTTACTAATATAGGTAACCTTGGAGGTTACATCAGATTGGTTAAAGACAACAGATAAAAATATAACTTGCTTTTAAAATATTTATTTTTATATATAAATAATAAATTATGTCTATCTAAAAAATTAGTAAAAATCTAATCCCTGGGGCTTCAAGTGAAATTTAAAATATTATTGTTTTTATTCCTTGCACAATGCTTTTTATTTTCACAAGATAATGATGCTTTAAAATATTTCCCCCATAAAACAGGTGATTTGTGGGAATATTTCTATTCAGATGGACCAATGTACACAGATACATTGCAAAATTTGAACATAAAAGATTCTACTGACTCAGAAGGAAATATTTATTTAACTCAATCCGCTTGGCGTATAAACCCGACTCAATCGCCGATCTTACTTAACAGTCTAGAGACTTATAAAATCGATACTGCTAATAATTTTGTGTTTGGTGCAATAGAACAAAATAATAACGCATTACTTTATAAACTAAATGCAAACTTAGGGGATAAATGGGTAATATTTGACTATCAGGGTAATGGTTTTGAAATGGTAAGAGTTGATGAAATAAAAGAAATTACTCTGTTTGGTTATACAACCATATTAAAAAGTTTTGTTTTTTATTTTACTTCTGATTCAACCGATACAACAGGGTTAGATAGAAATATTGATTATTTGGCAAAGGGATTTGGATTGATTTATAGAGGTGGAGGTGATCTCGTTGGCAACATTTATTTAACAGGTGCTGTAATAGACAGAATATTGTATGGTGATACTACCGATATTATAACTTCTATAATTGACCCATCTCCCATATTACCTAACAAATTTAAACTTTTTCAAAACTATCCTAACCCTTTTAATCCGACTACAAGTATAAAATTTATTTTGAGTGAATTAAGTGATGTCTCATTAAAAGTTTATAATATTTTAGGGAAAGAAGTTAAAGTGTTGTTAATAGAGGAACTTCCTAGAGGCATATATAGCATTCAATGGAATGGAAAAGATAATGATGGTAATATTCTTTCAAATGGTACTTACCTTATAAGAATGTTAGCTGGAAGTCATAAAAAAATAATTAAAACAGTTCTTTTAAAATAAAATATAGGGGTGTAAAATGAAAAATTTCTTTATTATAACAGTAGTTTATTTTGTTATGTTTAGTATTTTATTGTATTCACAGGAAGTATGTGAAACAATACCAATTCAAGGGGAAATAATTAACACTACATCTGATAATGGCATTTACTTGTCTTCAAAAGGCAACTTAAAAGTTTTAGTCGTTTTTGTAAGTTTTAAAGATGATAGCTCTTAGCATTCGAATTGGCCAGTTGGTCAACCACCAAATGATTATTCAACATTTATAGACCCAGATAGTCAAACAAATTCTACCATTTATAATAATCTTAACAAACTATTTTAAACAAATGTCTTTAGGGAGTTATAATGTAACTGGTGAAGTTATTTATGTTGAAACCCCTCAAAATAAAAATTCATATATAATCTCTGGATCATATCCCGATCGGTACCTTGCTACTAAAGATGTTCTAATAAACAAAGTGGATCCTGTTATTAATTTTGCAACTTATGATAATTGGACTACTACTTCTGATTATACACATATTAATCAACCAGATAGTGTAGTAGATATGATCGTTATGATTTGGCGTGGATTAGTATTTGCTAATTGGTGGTCAGGTGAAGCTTCCTTAGGATATGGAAATTTATACAATGTTGAAAATGGGACAATAAAAATTAAAGCTGGTTATGGTAATAATGCAGGTTCAGGTGTGACTATTCATTATTGGGAGGAAAGGCCATTAGAATACACTTCTCATAGTACTGTACATGAAATTGGCCACTGGTTATTAGGATCTGCACATCCATACGGTGGACCAAATGATCATGGATTTTGGGGAATTATGAGACATAGTAATGATGGAATATGTGCGAATACCCAAGAAAGAGAAAGATTGGGTTGGATTACTCCAACTTTAATTACTAGCGATGTTTTAAATGTTACAATTTCTGATTATATAACAACTGGGGCTGCGTTTAAATTTCATCCTTCTAATGGTTATACTAATGAATATTTTTATTTCGAAAATCATCAAAAATTAAGTGTTTTTGATTATGCAACCAGAAATGATAATGATAAAGGAATATTTGTATTGCATCAACAGGATATATATAATGGCAGTAATAATATACGTTGTAAAACTTCAAAATGGTCAATGGAATTGGATATCAAATAGTATTGCAAGTTGTTTCGGGGAAACAGATAATGTGCGTGAATGGTTGATGACTTCAGTGAATAGAACAGGCTATAATTCAAGAGATTTCTTATATTATAGTCCTTCATGGGATGCGATATGGAATATTGATGGGAAAGGTTGCTCAGGTTATGTTTATGGTGAGGGTTCAAATGGTTCATTTAATTTAGACTATAACAATGTATTTTCTCCGTATAGCAATCCATATACACATACCTGGAACAATTCACTAGTTAATTTTACAATGGAAATAGATTCACAAAATAATTCTGATTTATTTGTAAATTTTTATTTAACAAACCCACTTGCAGGAAAACCCTCCAAACCACAAAAACTAGAATTAACAATAGTAAATTACCATCCACATTTGACTTGGAGCCCTAATATAGAACCTGATCTTGCTGGACACAATATATACAGAACAGAAAATTCAATAAATGAAGAACAAATAGCTTTTGTTGCTGATTGGCGTAGTGGATATACCGATACTGAAGTTAGCACAAATATACAATCTGATGTTATCAGTTATACTATAAAAGCAAAAGATACTTCAAGTTTGCTTTCAATTAATAGTGATCCAGTTTCAATTATTGCTATATTGCAGAAGCCAAGCCCTGTAACAGAATTAAAAATATCGCAAACTAATTATTCATTAGCCCAAAATTATCCGAATCCGTTTAATCCTTCTACAGAAATTAGTTATACATTAAAAGAAGATGGAATTGTAGTAATAAAAGTATTTGATGTTTTGGGAAAGGAAGTTGCTATATTAAAAAATAAATTCGAAACTGCAGGTAATCATA
>PFGS01000282.1:3275-3417 GCA_002783525.1 Ignavibacteriales bacterium CG12_big_fil_rev_8_21_14_0_65_30_8
TTACCGAGCGGAATATATTTTTACAGAATTACAGCAGGCAGTTTCTTCCAAACAAGAAAAATGTTGTTGTTAAAATAATAATTTTCTTAAGGGCGACTCACTATGTCGCACAAACAAAAGCATTTTTAATTGTAATTTTTAT
>PFGS01000091.1 GCA_002783525.1 Ignavibacteriales bacterium CG12_big_fil_rev_8_21_14_0_65_30_8
CACTTTTTATTTTTGTTATTTTTTTATTGTTTCCACAAAGAGGACAGCTTTCATTTTTCTTCCATTTAATTTTTTTATTTGAAAGATTCGAAAGATCAAATATAAATGATTCATTGCGTGAAAGGCTACCCCAACTTAAAATTAATTTAAGAGTTTCCAAAGCTTGTAGCGTCCCAAAAATTCCCGGTACAACGCCCAACACACCTGCTTCTGCACAGCTGTTAACACATCCTTCTTCTGGCATTGTTTCCCATAAACATCTAAAACAACCGGACTTTGTATCATTCGCAAAATCAAATACCTGAAGCTGACCCTCAAATTGATAAATGCTTGCCTGTACTAAATTTATTTTATTTAAGTAACAGGCGTCGTGAAGAAGAAATTTTGTAGAGAAATTATCAGTGCAGTCAAGTACAACATCAAAATCTTTGATTATACTTTCAACATTCAGCGCAGTAATACCTTCTTTTATTTCTGTAATATTAACAAATGGATTAAACTTATTTATTTTTTCTTTTGATGAATTTGTTTTTGGATTCCCAATTTGTTCATAATCAAAAATAATTTGCCTGTGTAGATTTGTAATATCAACATTATCAAAATCACAAACTCCAATTTCGCCAATTCCGGCTGCAGCTAAATAAAGAATTGCAGGACTGCCAAGCCCACCTGCACCTACTACAAGTACTTTTGAGTTCTTTAATTTCTTTTGTCCTTCTATGCCAAAGTTTGGCAGGTTTATTTGTCTTTTATAAAAATTTTGTTCTTCTTTTTTCATAAATGATTTTTAATGATCTTCTGTACAATAAACCCATTGAGATTTTATTGATTTATCAGAATAATGTTCTTTCTTCCAAATAGGAACAGTTTTTTTAATTGAATCAATAATAAATTCACAAGCAAGAAATGCCTGCTTTCTATGTTTTGCAGTTACTAAAATCCAAACAGCCAAATCACCAATTTGTAAATGCCCGACTCTGTGAGCACAAAATGCTTCTATAACATCAAATTTATTTTTAGCTTCTCTTAAAATTTTTTCACCTTCTTTTACTGCAAGTGCATCATAAACTTCATACTCTAATGAATCTACACTTTGTCCATCATTATGATTTCGAACTCTTCCTTCAAAAGTTACAACTCCTCCGCATTCAGGGGTTAACATAGATTTGTTTTTATATTCTTCTATTGATTCGTTTTTTATCTCAAACAATTTATCCTCCCGCAACAGGTGGTATAAAAACTAATGAATCCATTTCCTTTATTTCAAAATCAAAATTTTCATAACAATCATTTACGGCAACTTTAAGGTTGTTTATTTCTAGTGTGAAATTATATTTCTTTTTTAATAAATTATAAATATCTGCAGGATTTGTAAAAGATGTTTCTATAATTTCATCATTTTTTTTTGCCTGCTCTCTTAAAGCAGCAAAATATATTACTTTTATTTTCATTTTAAAATCTTAAAACTATATGATAGATTGATTTCGTATGTATCTAATTTTTCTTAATTTAAATTTAATAATTTAATAGGGGAATTTTCTTAATAATATATCTTATTAAGAATTTAATCACTTTATTTTTTTTGAAACCAAATATAACAGGTATTAAAATGAAAAAATTATTTCTTCTTTTCCTAATCTTTTTTATTTCATTTCCTATTATTTCTCAAGATGATGACACTACAACAAACAAAAACAAAGGACCCTGGAGTTCTTCAACTTTTTCGGGATTAAAATTAAGATCTCTCGGTCCGGCATTTACATCAGGAAGAATTGCTGATTTTGCTGTTAATCCTGATGACCCAACAGAATATTTTGTTGCAGCAGCAAGCGGACATATTTGGAAGACAACAAATTCCGGTGTCACATTCAAACCTGTTTTTGATAATTACGGAGCTTATTCAATCGGTTGTTTGAGAATGGATCCTAATAATCACAATGTAATTTGGGCAGGGACAGGAGAAAATAATCATCAGCGGGCACTTGGTTACGGCAACGGTGTTTATAAAACTGTTGATGGCGGTGCTTCGTGGAAAAATATGGGACTAAAGGAATCCAGACAAATTGGAATGATTCAAGTTGATCCCAGAAATTCTAATATAGTTTTTGTTGCAGCTGAAGGTTCTGTTTGGGGTCCCGGTGGTGACAGAGGTCTTTATAAAACTATTGATGGTGGAAAGAATTGGAAAAAAGTTCTAAATATTAGCGAAAATACAGGTGTTAATAATGTAGTGTTTGATCCGAGAAATCCTGATATAATGTATGCTACATCTGAACAAAGAAGAAGACATGTTTTTACAAAAATTGGAGGCGGACCTGAATCTGCTGTTTATAAATCTGAAGACGGCGGCAATACATGGGATAAAATTATGAATGGATTACCAAAAGTAGATTTGGGCGGAATGGGTATTGCTGTTTCTCCTGTTAATCCTGATATAATTTATTTAATTGTAGAAGCTGCGGAAGGTAAGAGTGGTTTTTTTAGATCTACTAACAGAGGTGCTAAATGGCAAAAGATGAGTGACTATCATTCAAGCGGTCAATACTATAATGAAATTTTTTGCGACCCTAAAAATGTTGACAAAGTTTACTCAACTCAAACCAGAACAAGAGTTACTTATGATGGAGGGAAAACCTGGAAACTTTTAGGAAATAATAAAAGACATGTTGATGATCACGCAATGTGGATTGATCCAACTAACACGAATCATTTTTTAATTGGCGGTGACGGAGGTGTTTACGAATCTTTTGACGGAGGCAAAAATTATTTATTCAAATCTAATTTGCCAATCACACAATTTTACAGAGTGAACACCGATAACGAATATCCTTTCTATAATGTATACGGCGGAACACAAGACAACAATAGTTTTGGCGGACCGTCTCAAACTTTAAGAAGAACCGGAATTGTAAATTCAGATTGGTTTGTAACAAATGGCGGAGACGGATTTTGGGGAGCAGTAGATCCTGTTGATCCAAACATAGTTTATGCAGAAGCTCAATACGGAAACATGGTTCGTTACGATAGAAAAAGTAGTGAAGCAATTGATATCAGGCCTGAACCTTTAAAAGGAGAACTAACTTACAAATGGAATTGGAACACTCCACTTATTATAAGTCCTCACTCACATACAAGACTTTACACTGCAGCTAATTTTATATTTAGAAGTGATGACAGAGGAGATAATTGGACAAGAATTAGCAACGATATTACATCACAGATTGATAGAAACACCTGGAAAGTTATGGGAAAATATTGGAGTGTAGATGCAGTAAGAAAAGATGTTTCTACTTCACTTTTTGGCATGGCAGTTTCTTTGGATGAATCACCAATAAAAGAAAATTTATTATATGTAGGAACCGATGATGGAGTAATTCAGGTATCCG
>PFGS01000302.1 GCA_002783525.1 Ignavibacteriales bacterium CG12_big_fil_rev_8_21_14_0_65_30_8
CATTATTATAGTATATCCTTTTCTTGAGACATTTATAAGTTTTAATCGAACTATTATAGAATTGAGACTTTCACAAAATAAACAAATAAAAAAGGAAGTATAAAAGTTTTAATCGAACTATTATAGAATTGAGACGTTTATTAGGAGGGTTTGTTGGAGTGGACGGATTTCGTTTTAATCGAACTATTATAGAATTGAGACAAAAATGTGATTGTGTAGTTCCCAGCAGAAAGGGGTTTTAATCGAACTATTATAGAATTGAGACTCATTAAAGGGTTAGAAGTCGGTGTAGTACCAGGGTTTTAATCGAACTATTATAGAATTGAGATTCTATTCCGTTCATTACAAATTTAAGCCACGGAGGTAGTTTTAATCGAACTATTATAGAATTGAGACTATAAGATATATGTACTTGTATTTCATAGCATCTCGTTTTAATCGAACTATTATAGAATTGAGACTATATTTATAATATATATTTTTATTAGTATATTTATGTTTTAATCGAACTATTATAGAATTGAGACTTCATTACAAATGATTTGAACAATGCATCTTCCAAAAGTTTTAATCGAACTATTATAGAATTGAGACAATGATTTGAACAATGTATCCTCTTCCAAAATTTTTCGTTTTAATCGAACTATTATAGAATTGAGACGGGATATCATTGGTAGTTCTCCCTAGTAATCTGCTGGTTTTAATCGAACTATTATAGAATTGAGACAATCTAACTTTTCACAAACGTTTAAATCTCTAAATTGTTTTAATCGAACTATTATAGAATTGAGACCAACAACTCGATCTTTTTCTGTTATATCTGCACTTTCGCGTTTTAATCGAACTATTATAGAATTGAGACAAGTATTCCTTTTTGTCAACCACTTTTTCAATTGTAGTTTTAATCGAACTATTATAGAATTGAGACGTTAGTTAGTTTTATCTTTAGCATTGCTATCGACTAAGTTTTAATCGAACTACTTGTCTCGTCATCACAAAGTGATGACGGATTATAGAATCCGTTTTCGTAAATAAATCAACTACGGCGGGCAAACGTCAGTAGCACAGATTAATAATCTGTGCTACAAATGTTGTGATGCACTAATAGTGATGAAAAAATATGCGTGTTTTATTAGACTAGTAGTCTATAAAACTTTTAAAATTGAGTTTCACTTACAAATCCTTTAACAGCAAATTTAGTGCCTCCAACGCTTACATTTCTCCGTCTAAATATTCAGAGCTATCAACTAAATTTTTTCAACTCTAAATTTGTTTAATCTTATTCAAATCATTAAATTTGTTAATTAAATCTTAAATATTTAAGGATAAAAATGAGCGAAGTAATTAGCGAAGCAAAAGGTAAAATTATACAGATAATAGGTCCGGTTGTAGATATTGAATTCTCCGACGGAAATTTACCGGAAATATATAATGCAATCAAAATTCCTCGTATAACTACTGAGGGAAAAGAAGAAAATTTAATAGTTGAAGTTCAATCACATCTTGGTGAAGACAGAGTAAGAACAGTTGCAATGGATTCAACTGACGGACTTGTAAGAGGTACAGATGCATTTGATACAGGCGCTCCAATTTCAGTTCCTGTTGGACCGGAAACATTAGGCAGACTAATAAATGTTATCGGCGATGGAATTGACGGATTAGGAACAGAGATTAAAACTAAAAAAAGATATCCAATTCACAGACCTGCACCCAAATTCAAAAATCTTTCTACAGAAAATGAAATGTTTGAAACCGGCATAAAAGTAATCGATTTACTTGAACCATATTCAAAAGGTGGAAAGACGGGTTTATTTGGAGGAGCAGGTGTTGGCAAAACAGTTATTATTATGGAATTGATAAATAATATTGCTTTACAGCACGGTGGTTTTTCAGTATTTGCCGGTGTTGGTGAAAGAACTCGTGAAGGAAATGACTTATGGTTAGAGATGAAAGAATCCGGAGTTTTGGACAAAACAGCCTTGGTTTTCGGTCAGATGAATGAGCCACCGGGAGCAAGATTAAGAGTTGGATTAACAGGTTTAACAATTGCTGAATATTTTAGAGATGAAGAAGGAAAAGATGTTCTTTTATTCATCGATAACATTTTCAGATTTACACAAGCCGGTTCAGAAGTGAGTGCTTTGCTCGGACGTATGCCTTCGGCAGTTGGTTATCAGCCAAACTTAGCCAGTGAAATGGGTGCATTGCAAGAGAGAATTACCTCTACAGACAAAGGCTCAATTACTTCTGTACAAGCAATTTACGTACCTGCAGATGATTTAACTGATCCTGCTCCGGCTACAGCTTTTGCTCACCTTGATGCAACTACTGTTTTAAGCCGTCAGATCTCTGAATTAGGTATTTATCCTGCGGTTGATCCCCTTGATTCAACTTCAAGAATTCTTGAGCCATCTATTATTGGACAAGAACATTATGATGTTGCAAAAAATGTAAAAGAAATTCTTCAGCAGTATAAAGATCTTCAGGATATAATTAATATACTTGGAATGGATGAACTTTCAGACGAAGATAAAACTGTTGTTAGAAGAGCCAGAAGAATTCAGAGATTTTTCAGTCAGCCCTTCCATGTTGCCGAGCAGTTTACAGGTTATGCCGGAAAATATGTAAAATTAGAAGATACAATTAAAGCATTCAAAGGTATTATTAACGGTGAATATGATGAATTACCTGAAAGTGCATTTATGTATGTTGGAACTATTGAAGAAGCCGTTGAAAAAGCAAGTAAGATGAAATAACATGGCAGAATTAAAATTAGAAATAACTACTCCTGAAAAAATTATATTTGAAGAAGAAATTGTATCTGTTACAGTTCCGGGTTCAAAGGGAGGATTTGAAGTACTGGTTAACCATGCACCAATAATAAGTACAATTGAAATTGGCGAAATAAAAGTTGTTACAAAAAATAATTCAATTAAATTTTTTGCAACCTCCGGAGGAACAATTGAAGTTGAAAATAATTCTGTTTTAATTTTATCTGATGCTATTGAGCTGGTTGAAGAAATTGATATTGACAGAGCAAAAGATGCAAAGGCTAGAGCAGAAAAAAGATTTTTTGATAAAGAGAAAAAAGAAATTGATATGATAAGAGCCAAAGCTGCGTTAAAAAGAGCAGAGAATAGAATTAAAGTTGCTGAAATGAGGTTGACGGCTAAAGCTTAAAAATATTCTAAAGATTCCCGATATCTTTAAGATATCTAGAATCTCATAAACACAAAGTTATTTAACTTCCCAATTCTTTGGAGAAATCACAACTACAAACTCACCCTTTATAATTTTTTTGTTATTTCTCGAAAGACTGAAATAATTCAAAGATTCCCGATATCTTCAAGATATCGGGAATCTCATAAACACAAAATTATTTAACTTCCCAATTCTTTGGAGAAATC